>JACCYG010000041.1 GCA_013696595.1 Actinomycetota bacterium
CTCCATTACCTCATCGGGTCCGAGCACGAGCTCCGTCCGGTCTGGGAAGAGTTCGAGGTCCTTCCGGCGCTCGATACGGGGGACGCGGATGTGCACTCTGTCCCTGTGCGGATCTTCGACGCGAGCGGAGAGTGGGTGGCGACGCTTCATCCGGGCGCCGATCTTTCGCCCGACAACCTCGCGCACGATCTCCGCCTCGCGCTCGGCTAGGCCCAGGCCGCGGCGATGCCCGCCGGCGCTCCCTCCTCGTCGACCCAGTCGCGCGTGAGAAAGAGCCAGAAGGCGAGACCCGCGTAGGGCCCGTACCGGCGGAAGCGGCGCTCGATGGTTGTGTCCTTCTTCGCGCGCCCGCCGGTCAGGCGCGCGTACTTCGGGCGCGTCCACGAGTCGAGGATGAGCCTCGAATAGCGGCCGAGCATCATCATGATGTGCGCCGCCGCGTACGGGCCGACCCCGGGCAGGGCGAGCAGGTGCGCAGCGAGCTCGTCGTCCGGGAGCTCGTCACGGGTGGCGGCCCCGAGCGCTTCGAGGTCGACGGAGCCGTCGGCGACGGATTCCGTGAGGGAATGGAGATAGGCGCCGCGGTAGCCGGCCCGGACGACGTCGCGATAGAAATCGAGGTTGGCGGCCGTCATCGCCTCCGGGGTCGGGAAGGCTCGACCGAACGGTCCATCGGGCGTCACGCCCGCGGCGGGCTCCCCGAGGTGCTCGACGAGGGCGCTCACCATGCGGACGGTGGCCGACCAGGTGCAGTTCGTCGTGCAGATCGTCTTGACGACGTCCTCGAAGACGGTCGGGCTCCGCATCATCCGGCCTGCACCCTTCAGGACCCACGCGAGGTCCGGATCGGCCCGAACGGCGTCGTAGAACGCGGACAGATCCTCGTCGAGACGAAGGATGTGCGCGACTCGGTCGGCAACGGCCGCGGCCTCGCGCTTCCCCGGAGCCCGGCCTTCCACTTCGACGACGGCGTGCCCGGGGGAGCCCGCAGAGATCCGGACCGACCGCGGTTGGCCGTCCAGCGGGAGCGTCGTCTCAAGCATTCGCTCGTCCTCGTGCAGGCGATTCGGCGGCAGGTCGGCCACGCCGTGTGAGCTCAGCGTCCGCCAGAGATCGACGGGCTCCCCGCCCGCGCCCGCGAGGGGAATCTCCATGGGCCGGCTAGGCAACGGCGACTTTCAGGACGATGCGGTCGCCCGCCCTGACACCCCAGCGGCGAAACGCGCCTCGGTTCACCTCGAGCGCGCCGCGGTACGCGACTCCGGGGTCGTACAGCGGGCACGGATCGGCCCGGCACGGCTCCATGTCGAGGATCCGGACGATGCGGCCGCCCGCGTCGTAGAAGGCGATCGAGAGCGGGATCAGGGTGTTCTTCATCCAGAACCCGCCCGTGTGGTCGGACCCGTAGACGAACACCATCCCGGACTCCGGTGGCAGCACTTCGCGGAACATGAGGCCGAACTGCCGCTGCTCATCCGTTTTCGCAACCTCGACGTCGAGGCGGACCGCGCCTTTGTCGGTCTCGACGACCGCGATTGCCTGCTCGAAAACGGGTCCGGAGCTTGTGGTCGTAGACGGTCCGTGTGCCGGGCCGTTCGCGGCCTCGCCGCCGCAGCCTGAGGACCCGATGACGGTCACGGCAAGGGCGATACAGACGGCTCGCATGCGCCAATGGTGGCACGCGCAGGCCGTGCGACGAGGCCGCACTGAGGCTAGGCTTTCAGCGTGCCCGCCTGGGTGCTCTGGATGATCGCGGCCGCGGGCCTCGCGGCCGGCGAGATCTTCACGCTCGGCTTCTTCCTCGGCCCGATCGCACTCGCGGCCGTCCTCGCCGCGATCGTGGCCGCGCTCGGCGGGGGCGCCGCGTTCCAGTTCGCCGCGTTCATCGTGGGCGCCCTGGCCTCGCTTGCGATCGTGAGGCCGATCGTGCAACGGCACATCCGGACGCCCGCTCAACTCCGGACCGGGACGGCGGCCCTCGTCGGCGCCAGGGCGGTCGTCCTCGAACGGGTCGACGGCGACGGCGGCCGCGTTCGCATCGGCGGCGAAGTCTGGTCGGCTCGCGCGTACGACGAGGTGCAGGTGATCGAGCCGGGAGCGCGCGTCGAGGTTCTCGAGATCAGGGGCGCCACGGCGCTCGTGTCGGAGTAGGAGGTCTTTCCATGGAAGTTTCGCCTGGACTCATCGTCCTCGCCGTCCTCGCGGCGTTCGTTCTGCTTGTGCTCGCCCGTTCGATTCGAATCATCCCGCAGGCGCGGGCTGGGATCGTCGAGCGGCTCGGGCGCTACAACCGGACGCTCGACGCGGGCCTCGCGCTCGTCGTTCCGTTCGTCGACCGTGTGCGACCGCTCATCGACCAACGCGAGCAGGTGGTCTCCTTCAAGCCGCAGCCGGTCATCACGGAGGACAACCTCGTCGTCCACATCGACACGGTCGTCTACCACCAGGTCACGGACCCGAAGGCGGCGACCTACGAGATCGCCAACTACATCCAGGCGATCGAGCAGCTCACGGTGACCACGCTTCGCAACGTGATCGGCGGGATGACGCTCGAAGACACGCTCACCTCGCGCGACTCGATCAATGCTGCGCTTCGCGGCGTGCTCGACGAGGCGACGGGCAAGTGGGGGATCCGCGTCAACCGCGTCGAGCTCAAGGCGATCGACCCGCCCGCGACGATCCAGGAGGCGATGGAGAAGCAGATGCGTGCCGAGCGGGACAAGCGCGCGGCCATTCTCACCGCGGAGGGGTTCAAGCAATCCCAGATCCTCACGGCCGAGGGGGAGAAGCAGGGTGCCATCCTTCGCGCCGAGGGCGAGCGGGAGTCGCAGGTCCTGCGGGCCGAAGGGCAGTCGAAGGCGATCGAGACCGTGTTTGCGGCGATCCACGAGGGCGACGCCGATCCCAAGCTCCTCGCCTACCAGTACCTTCAGGTGCTGCCGCAGATCGCGCAGGGGGACTCGAACAAGGTCTGGATCATCCCGAGCGAGTTTGGGCAGGCACTCAATCGAATCGGCATCGCGGTAGGGCCGGAGAGTCAGGCGGGCGCGACGAACGAGCGCCCAACGGAGCGGGCGCCCGAATAGGTCCTGCCGAATGTGTAGGGGTGGGATATATCCGGCCCGCGTTCGTCCCTAGATCGCTGCGCCCTCGAGCTCGAGGAGGGCGCGCTTGCGCTCGAGCCCGCCGCCGTAACCGACGAGGCTCCCGCTCGCTCCGACGATGCGGTGGCAGGGGAGGACGATCGGGACCGGGTTCCGGTTGAGCGCGCCGCCGACGGCGCGCGCTGCGCGTGGCTTGCCGATCTTTGCCGCGAGACCGCCGTACGTGTCGACCTCGCCGTATCGGACCCGCGCGAGCTCGTGCAGCACGAGCTGCTGGAAGGCGGGCGTCGCCCGGAGGTCCAAGTCGAGCTCGAACGCTCGGCGCCGGCCCTCGAAGTACTCGTGGAGCTGTCGTCTGACCACCTCGACCGGCTTCGGCGTCCGGAGCACGCGCGTCCCGAACGCGCGCGCGAGCGTCGCGAGCTCGCGCTCCGGTTCGGGATCGAAGGCGACGCGGCAAACACCCTGGTCGGTCGCCGCGACGAGGAGCAGGCCGATCGGAGAATCGGCGAGGTCGTAGCCCACGTCGACGAGACCCTCGGCGACGGCGCTCTCTCGAAACCGGCGGTCGAGCTCGGCGGGAACGGTCATGTCATCCTCCTTCTGAGTCGCCGGACGCCGGATGAGGTGGCCTGGCGGGCAGCGTCCTCGCTCGAGCCGAGCGCGGCGGCGATGTCGGCGTAGGGCAGGTCGTAGCCGTAGCGGAGAACGACGGCCGCCCGCTCGGTGTGCGGGAGATTGTCGGCGAGCTCCGCGAGCTCCGCGTACGCCGGGGGATCGTCGCCGGTAGCGAGCCCCGACCCGTTTTCTTCCAGGTAACAGTCCGTTACTTGGGTCTTGGGCGACCGACGACGGCGGTGTTCGTCGAGCGCGACGCGGGTGGCGATCGTGAAAACCCACGCGCGCAGGTGCTCGGCGTGCCGGAGGTCGGCGTAGGCGCGGAGCGCCCGCAGAAAGGTCTCCTGGAACGCATCCTCCGCGGCCTGGCGCCCGAGCAGGCGCACGAGGTAGCGGAAGATCTCGGCGCCGTGAGCCTCGTAGAAGCGTTCGAAGGGCGGGACGGCCATCGACTGCATCATCCGGTGTAACGTGCGGGCGCGTCGGCATGTGAGATTAAGCGTCGATGCGGGTCGGAGTCGTCGGGCACGTGGAGTGGATCGAGTTCGTCCGGGTCGGGCGAGTGCCCGAGCCCGGCGACATCGTCCAGGCCGCGGAGGTGTGGGGAGAGCCGGCGGGCGGCGGGGCAGTCGCGGCCGTTCAGCTCGCGCGACTGGCGGGCTCGGCGACGCTCTTCACGGCGCTCGGCGACGACGAGCTGGGGCACCGCTCGTACGATGAGCTGACGAACCTCGGCGTGCGGGTCGAGACGGCCTGGCGGGCCGAACCGCAGCGGCGCGGCTTCACCTATCTCGACGCCGGGGGCGAGCGGACGATCACGCTCCTCGGCGAGAAGCTTCGGCCTCGGAAGGCCGAGCCGCTTCCCTGGGACGACCTCTGTGAGTTCGACGTCGTCTATTTCACGGGTGGGGACGCCAACGCGATTCGTGCCGCCCGTGCCGCGCGTGTCCTCGTCGCCACCTCGCGCGAGCTGCGCTGGCTGAAGGACGCGGCGGTCGAGCTCGACGCGCTCGTCGGAAGCTCGAGCGACCCATCTGAACGCTACGAGCACGGCGACCTCGACCCGCCCCCGCGCTACGTCTTCCGGACGGAAGGTAAGCGCGGCGGCTGGATCGAGCCGGACGGCGCGAGGTGGAAGGCTGCGGTTCTCCCCGGGCCGCCCGCCGACGTGTACGGCGCGGGCGATTCGTTCGCCGCCTATCTCGCATTTGCGCTGGCCCGCGGCCGGGGGCCGGAGGAGGCCGCGCAGTTCGGCGCTCGGGGCGCCGCGGAAGCGTTGACCCGACACGGAGCGCACGGCCGCTAACGGTCCTGACGCTCGCGGCCTTCCGGGCTACGGGACCAGTGGGTGGGCGGTTCGCCAGACGACGCGCGGCCTGAACGTCCGGCATTTCGTGGACCTTGCCAAGTGGGGCATCGTGGTTTACAGTGGGGGAAAGTGGTTAGAGGAGGAGAGCCCGATTGCTCCTCGGTGAATACGAGCACGCCCTCGATGACAAGAACCGCCTCACCCTTCCCGCCAAGTTTCGCGAGGCGTTCTCTCACGGCGTCTTCGTCGCGAAGGGGATTGATCCCTGCCTGGTCGTTTACCCACCGGGTGAGTGGGATCAATTCGTCGAACAGGGGCTCGCGCCGCTCAATCCGTTCAGCCGGGAGGCGCGCCAGATGAGCCGCTTCATGTTCGCCGGTGCGACGGACACGGAGCTCGACCGGCAGGGGCGCATCATGATCCCGCAGCCGCTCGTCGAGCACGCGAAGTTGGACCGCGAGGTCGTCGTCGCCGGGGTGCGCGACCACCTCGAGATCTGGGACCGCGCCGCCTGGCGCGAGCAGCTGAAGGAGGTCGAAGGGAGTGCCGAGCTTGTTGCAGAACGCCTCGCGGCGCACAGCTGAACACGTCCCCGTCCTCGCAGACGAGGTCCGCAAGCTGCTCGCCGCGCAGCCGGGAGAAACAGTCGTCGACGCGACGTTCGGGGCCGGGGGGCACGCGTCGATGCTCTGCGCCGATCTTCGCGGCGAAGGTCGCTTCATCGCGGTCGACCGCGACCCCGACGTCCGTCCCTTCTTCGAGCGCTTCCAGCGCGAGTGCCGCGTGCAGACACGCTTTCTCCGCGGCGATTTCTCGGTCGTGCTCGGTCAGCTCGCCCAGAACGGCGTCGCGGCGGACGCGATCCTCCTGGACCTCGGGATCTCCAGCATGCAGATCGACCGCCCCGAGCGCGGTTTCTCGTACGCCGTCGATGCCCCGCTCGACATGCGGATGGATCCTTCGGCTCCGCGCGCGGCGCGGGACATCGTGAACGAGGAGGACGAGCGAGAGCTCGCCCTCATCTTTCGGCGCTACGGCGAAGAGCGCTTCGCGCGCCCGATCGCGCGGGCGATCGTCCGAAAGCGGAAGGAGCGGCCTTTCGAGCGAACCTTCGAGCTCGTCGAGACGATTCGGGCCGCGATCCCGGCGCCGCGGCGTTTCGGCGACGGCCACCCGGCGAAGCGCGTCTTTCAGGCGCTGCGTATCGCGGTGAACGAGGAACTCGATGCGCTCGAGCGTGCGCTCCCGTCTGCGGTCGAGATGCTGAAGCCCGGCGGACGCCTGGCCGTGATCAGCTTCCATTCGCTCGAAGACCGAATCGTGAAGCGGTTCTTCGCGGCCGAGGCACGCGGGTGCGACTGCCCGCCCGATCTTCCGGTCTGCGTCTGCGGGAAGGAACCGCGCGTCCGGCTCGTGACGCGGAAAGCCGTTCGTCCCTCGCCGGACGAGGTGGCCGCGAACGTCCACTCCGCATCCGCGCGACTCCGCGTCGCCGCGAAGGCAGGGTGACATGGGGGCGACCGCTCCAGCCCAGCCGCGCCCACGCCGGGCCGTCCAGCAGCCCGCACCACGCGTTGCGCCGACGCCCCGCTCGCGCCGGCAGGCGCGCCCCCGGGTCGCGGGAGGCGTCGTCTGGATCGTTCTCGTCGCGGTCCTGCTCGCTGGGATCGTCGCCCTGAATGTCGCGGCGCTGCGGCTCAACCTCGAGGTCCAGCGGCTGAACGAGGAGAAGGAGAGGCTCATGACCGAGAACGCGGCCGGCGCGTCCGAGCTTTCGAGCCTTGCCGCGTCGGCGCGCATCGAGGCGATGGCCCGGCGTAAGCTCGACCTCGTTGCTCCGGCGGAGACGACATACGTCCGAGCCGCGCGCGTCAGACGGTGACCGTCCGCCTCGTCAACCGCCGGATTCGCCTGATCATCGCGGTCTTCGCGCTCGTTTTCGCGGTCGCGCTCGTGCGCGCGACGTGGCTCCAGGCGGTCCGAGCGAGTAACCTCGACCGTCTCGCGACGAGCCAGCACCGCGAGATCGTCACCGTCCCGGCCCGGCGCGGAACGATCTACGACCGAACAGGTGTGGAGCTCGCCCTCGGCGCGGAGGCGACGACCGTCGTCGCGAATCCGCAGCAGATTCGTGACCCCGAGGCCGTGGCGATGGCCGCCGGGAAAGCCCTCGACCTCGATCCAGCCGCGCTCTTGCCGCGCCTCGCGGATCGAAGCCGGGGATTCGTCTACCTGGCCCGCAAAGCGGATCCGCGGAAGGCCGAGCTCCTACGCGCCGAGGAGATCGTCGGGCTCCGGTTCTATCCCGAGGAGCGGCGCACGTATCCACAGGGGAAGGTGGGGGCCGAGGTCGTCGGTTATGCGGGGATCGACAACCGTGGCCTCGCAGGCCTCGAGCTCGAGCTGGAGAAGGCTCTGGCGGGCTCGAACGGCGTCGAGACCGTTGTCCGAGACCCATTCGGCCGGCGGCTCAACACGATCGACGCCACCGAGGTGCGCGAGGGGCGCGACGTCTTCACCACCCTCGACCACACGCTCCAGCGTCACGTCGAGCGCGTGCTCGCGGAAACGCGCGCCCGCTGGGCCGCGAAGTCCGCAACGGCGGTCGTGCTCGAACCGCGCACGGGGGCCGTCCTCGCGATGGCCGTCGAGCCCGGGTTCGACGCCAACCGGTTCCCCGAGGTCGCACGCGGCCGGCAGCGGAACCGCGCGGTCACCGACACCTACGAGCCGGGCTCGACATTCAAGGTCGTGACGCTCGCGGCCTCTCTCGAGACCGGCATGGTGAAGCCCGGGACGAAGTACTGGCTTCCCTATTCGATCCAGGTCTCCGACCGGGTGATTCACGACGCCGCGGAGCGCGGAACCGAGACGATGACGGTCGCGGAGATCCTTTCGCACTCGTCGAACGTCGGTGTCATCACCCTGGCGCTCGGCCTCGGGCGGCAGAACCTGAGCCAGTGGATCGACCGGTTCGGCTTCGGGCAGGCGACGGGCCTCGACTACCCCGGCGAGACGAGCGGCATCGTCCTGCCGCCCGAGAAGTGGTCGGGCTCGACGATCGGAAACGTTCCCATCGGTCAGGGCATCGCGGTCACGTCGCTGCAGATGGCACGGGCGTACGCGGCGATCGCAAACCGCGGGGTCGCCGTTCGGCCCCACATCGTCGAGCGGATCGAAGCCGAGCGCCCGCGAGAGCCGGAGCGCCGCCGTATTATCTCCGCTCGAACGGCGGCTCAACTCACCGACATGCTACGCGGCGTCGTGGAGGAGGGCTCCGGCGGCGAGGCGCACGTCTCCGACTACACGGTGGCGGGGAAGACGGGCACGGCCGCGAAGCCCGACCCCGTCTACGGTGGGTACTCGGAGACCCGCTACGTCAGTTCGTTCGTCGGCTTCGTCCCGTCGACGGCTCCCCGGGTCGTGATCCTCGTCACGGTCGACGAGCCGCGGGGGAACATCTGGGGAGGTACGGTCGCCGCGCCCCCCTTCGCCGAGATCGCCGAGTTCGCGCTCGAGTATCTCGACGTCCCGCCGGACGCGGCCGCGGACGGCCAGACAGCCAGGTAGGGAGCGGGACTCGAGCCGAGGGCCGCCCGCCTCGGGGCGCCCCGCCCCACCGCCCACGGGTTTGAGTCTAGCGACGAAACGCGCGCAGGTGGGTGACGGAG
>JACCYG010000064.1 GCA_013696595.1 Actinomycetota bacterium
AGCTTGAACTGCACGGCCTGGAACTTCGAGATCGCGCGCCCGAACTGCACACGCTCGCGCGCGTAGCGCGCGGCCAGCTCGTAGGCGCCCTGGGCGAGCCCGACACCCATCGCGGCCACCGAGATTCGGCCCCCGTCCAAGATCTCGAGGAACTGACGAAAACCGGCTCCTCGCTCGCCAAGCAGGTTCTCTGTCGGGACTGCGCAGTCGCTGAAGGAGAGCTCGCGCGTGTCCGACGCGTTCCAACCCATCTTCTCCATGGGCGCCGAGACCTCGTAGCCCGGGGCGCCGTTGGGCACGACGAGGTTGGAGATCTCGTCCTCGCCCGTGCGCGCGCTGATCGTCACGCAGGCGGAGATATCCGTGCCGGCGTTCGTGATGAAGATCTTGGAGCCGTTCACGACCCAGTGACCGTCACGCAGGTCGGCGCGAGTTTGTGTCGCGCCCGCGTCGGAGCCGGCGCCCGGCTCCGTCAGGCCGAAGGCGGCGAGCCGGCGGCCGGAAGCGAGCTCGGGAAGCCAGCGTTCCTTCTGCTCGTCGGTGCCGAAGAGGAAGATCGGCATCGTCCCTAGGGAGGTGTGCGCGGCGACCGTGATCGCAACGGACGAGTCGACGCGGGTCAGCTCTTCGATCGCGATCGCGTACGAGAGCGTGTCGCCGCCCGCGCCGCCGTACTCCTCGGGGATCGGGATGCCCATGAGCCCGAGCTCGGCGAGCTCGGCGATGATCTCGTACGGGAAGCGGTGCTCGCGGTCGAGCTCCTCGGCGACCGGCGCGATCCGTTCTTCCGCAAAGTCGCGCACCGTGCGGCGCAGGAGCTCGTGCTCCTCCGAGAGGTCGTAGTTCACGCGGCGAGGCGGCGCGCGAGCTCGGCGAGAAGACGGACCCCGTACCCGGTGGCGCCCAGGTGCGGGTAGTAGTCGCGGCCGCGGTCGAGGAACGCGGTCCCGGCCATGTCGACGTGCGCCCACGGACCCTCGCCGGCGAACTGGGCGAGGAACAGCGCGGCGATGATCGGCGAGCCGCGCTTCTTCTCGGGGCAGTTCTTCACGTCCGCGAAGCACGATTCGAGGTAGCGGAAATAGGAGTGGTGCAGCGGCATGGTCCATGCGTGGTCGCCGCTCGCCTCGGACGCGCCGTGAACCGACTCGATCCAGGCGGCGTCGTTTCCGAAGAGTCCCGCGTAGTAGTCGCCCATCGCCACCTGGATCGTCCCGGTCAGCGTGGCGAGATCGAGCAGGTGCGTCGCGCCCGCTTGGCGCGCGTACCAAAGGGCGTCGGCGAGGATGAGGCGCCCCTCGGCGTCGGTGTTGGTCACCTCGATCGTCTTGCCGTTCATCGCGGTGAGGATGTCGCCGGGGCGGTAGGCGTGGCCACCGGGCATGTTCTCGCAGGCGGGCACGACCGCGATGATTCGAATGGGGATCCCAAGCTCTGCGATCGCTCCGAGCCCGGCGAGGATCGCGGCTCCGCCCCCCATGTCGGACTTCATCTCCTCGAGGTGTTCGGCCGGTTTGAGAGAGATGCCGCCAGCGTCGAAGGTGATCGCCTTTCCGACGAGCCCGAGGACGAAGTTCTGCGGGGCTTCGTCCGGTTCATAACGGAGGATGATCAGGCGCGGGGCGTTGTGGCTTCCCTGGGCGACGGCAGAGAACGCGCCCATCCCGGCGTCGCGGATCTCGTCCACTCCTAGGGCTTCGAAGGAAATGCGGGGGGAACGGCCTGCGATGTCCTCGCCGAAGTCGGCGAGGTCGTCCGGCGTGAGCTCGTTCGGGGGCGCGTTCACGATGTCGCGGCACCGGTTGGTCCACCAGGCCACGACGTTTGCGCGGCGGGCTTCCTCGGCGGCGGCCGACACCCCCGGCCCGCAGAGAACGAGGCGCGCGATGGGAGCCCGCTTGTCGTTCCCCGTCTTCCACCGCCCCGCGTCGTACCCGCCCATCGCGACCCCCTCGACGATCGCGCGTGCCTGCTCCGCCGGCGAGACGGAGAAGCCGTTCCGCTCGAGGAGCCAGGCCATCGTCCCTCCACCGACACCGCCGGCGCGCACGGCGACCTGCGCGGCGGCCGTGCGGAGTTGATCCGCGTCGACCGATTCGCGCGCGCCGACACCGACGGCGGCGATCCGGTGCGCTGGGAGACCGTCGGTGTGCACGAGCGTCACCGTGCCTGGCGAGCCGCTGAGCTCCCCGTCATCGATCAGATGGGTGAGGCGGCCGCGAACGACTTGGTCGAGGTCGCGTGCTCCGTCCGAGAGCTCGGCAGGATCCGGGACCGGAAACCCAAGGACGTCGGCCTCGATTCCCTCCGGCGGCGTCTCGACGACGGAAACGTCCATGGCCGGCAGGTGATGGTAGCCGAACGGCGAAATCACTCGTTCGAGTGGGCTAACGGCGTTGCCCGCAGCCCCTCTCCCAGTGGAAGCCCTCCAAGATCTCGTCGGAGGGCTTCTGCATGAGCGCGAGCAACTGCGCTGCCGTGCATCCAGGGCCAAGCTGGAGTGAAACCGGCGGGACATCGTTCGCGTGCTCAGTGGGCGCTTGCGCGCTGGTCGCGCGTCACCCGACCGTCTAGGGGGAAGCGTCGCGTTCGTAGCGGGAGGCTATGGGTGCGACCGAGGACGCCGAAGCGCCGTCCAGCGCGATGCCGGGCGCCTCAGTGCTTCGTTTCGAAAAGGGGCTCGACGCGGTCTCGCTATTCTCGCTGGCCGTGCACGGCGTCGACCGCAAGGGGATCGCGGCGCTCTCGTCCGGGCACCTCGCCGCGGACCTCGCCCAGGGTGCGCTTCCCGCACTGCTGCCGTTCCTCGTCGTCAAGTTCGATCTCTCGTACACGATGGCCGCCGCGCTCGTGCTCGCCTCGACCATCTCCTCGTCTGTGATTCAGCCCGCCTTCGGCCACTGGTCTGACGCGCGCGGAGCTCTTTGGCTCCTCCCGACCGGAGTTGCAGTTGCCGGCGTGGGGATGGCGCTCGCGGCCGTCGCGCCTTCGTATCCCCTCGTCATGCTCGCGGTGCTCGCGGCCGGGGTCGGAGTCGCCGCCTACCATCCGGAGGGCTCGAAGTTCGCGAGCTACGTGAGCGGGGCGCGCCGTGCGAGCGGCATGTCGCTCTTCTCGGTGGGCGGTAACCTCGGCTTCGCGACGGGTCCCCTCCTCGCCTCGGGCGTCATCGTCGCGTTCGGCTTGACGGGAGGCCTTCTCATCGCGCTTCCGGGTCTCGCGGTCGCGGCGATGCTCTTTGCCGCGCTCCCTTACCTCTCCACGTTCAGTCCGGAGGTGGCGCGAGACGAGGCGCCTGCCGAGCCCGGCCAGCCGCGGGCGCTCACGCTTCTTCTCGCCGTGGTCGGCCTGCGTGCGCTCGCCCACATGGGGCTCTTCACCTTCGTCCCCCTGTGGGAGATTCACAAGGGGCACAGCGCCACGTACGGGACTGCTCTTCTCGGCGCCTTTCTCTTCGCGGGCGCTCTCGGCACCCTGGCCGCCGGTCCGCTTGCCGATCGTTTCGGGCGCCGGCGGGTGCTCGGGTGGAGCTTCGTTGCGGCGACCCCGCTCATCCTCGTCTACGTGATCGTCGGTGGAGCCGTCGGTGCGCTTGCCCTCGCGCTGAGCGGGGCCGCCGTGATCGGAAGCTTCGGTGTGACGCTCGTCATGAGCCAGGAGTACATGCCCGGGCGGGTCGGTATGGCGTCTGGGCTCTCGATCGGTTTCGCGATCGGGCTCGGCGGGGTCGCGGCGGTCTGTCTGGGCGTCGTGGCCGATGCGATCGACCTGCGGACCGCGGTGCTCGCCACGGCGGCCGGTCCGGCGCTCGGGCTCCTCCTGACGCTCGCACTACCGCCCACCCGGCGGCCGCGTGTGGCCGAGCCTTTGCCGGCCTCCATCTAAGCGAGCGGCTCCCGGGCCGCAGAGCGCCATCAGGGTCCCGCGCCCATGTTTGCCCCCGGGGGACCCCCTTGGCTACCCCTGCGGTCAGCCTAGCGCCGAAAAACGTGCACGTGGCGCGCGCTTCGTCACGAAAAGCGTGCCGGACTGTGATAAACCGCCGCGCGTGGATCTCGGCCTCGAGGGTCGCGCCTTCGTTGTCGGCGGCGGGAGCCGCGGGCTCGGGCGCGCGGTGGCGGACGAGCTCGTCGTTGAGGGCGCCAAGGTGCTCCTTGTCGCGCGCGATCAGGACTCGCTCGACGAAGCGGTGCGCGAGCTCGGCCCCCAGCACGCCTACGCGTGCGCCGCCGACGTCTCAGCGCCGGACGCCGCCGAGACGGTGGCCGCCGCGGTCGACGCGGAGCTCGGCCGCCTCGACGGCATCCTCGTGAACCACGGCGGCCCTCCGGCGGGAAGGACCTTCGAGCTGACGGACGACCAGTGGACAGACTCCTTCCAGCTCGTGGTCGGCGGGCCGATCCGGCTCCTTCGGGCCCTCGTGCCCAAGCTCGGCGACGGTGCGTCTGTCGTCTTCATCACTTCGTGGTCGATACGCGAGCCCGTCCCGAACCTCGACGCCTCGAACGTCCTTCGGCCAGGCGTCGCCGGCCTGGTCAAGGTGCTTGCGCAGGAGCTCGCCCCCGGCGTTCGTGTGAACAGCGTCGCGCCGGGCCGGTTTGCGACCGAGCGCGGAATGTCGCTCGCGCGCACGAGGGCCGAGGAGAAGGGAGTATCCGTCGAGGACGCGATGGCCGAGATGGCCGGCGACATCCCGCTGGGTCGCTACGGCGACCCCCCGGAACTCGCTCGGCTCGCCGCCTTCCTCCTCTCCCCGGCGGCCTCTTATGTGAACGGCGTCAACGTCCTCGCGGACGGTGGACTGATCGCCGCGCTCCCCTGAGCAGCCCAACTATTCGTCGAGCTCGACGAGAATCGCGCCGCCGGCGACCCGGTCGCCTTCCTTGACGTTCACGCGGCGCACGGTCGCCGCGTACGGCGATGTGAGGGGCGTCTCCATCTTCATCGCTTCGAGCACGACAAGCGGCTGGCGGGCCTCGACCTTGTTTCCTGCAGCCGTGAGAACGCGGATCACTGTGCCGGGCATCGGGGCGGTCACCGTCCGCTCCGCGCCCCCGGCCGAATCCGGTCGAGCAGCCATCTCGGCGAGCGGCGGCGGCGCGATTGCAGGGGGAGGCGCCGCGGGGTCGCGGTTCAGGCGCCAGTACGAAGCCCAGGCCGGCGGGACACGTGGGGCGCGCGAGAGCGGCGGGTTTTCCTGGAGAAACGCGGTCGTCGTCTCGCCCGCACGCACTCTGGGATGGCGAACGAGCCACCGCAGAAATGGAAGATTCGTGGTCACGCCGCGGATGCGCGTCTCGTCGAACGCGAGGGCAAGACGCTCGAGCGCCTCCTCGCGCGAGTCGGCGTGGGCGATCAGCTTCGCGATCAGCGGGTCGTACGCGATCGGAACCTCGTCGCCCGCTTCGACGCCCGCGTCGACGCGAACGGAGTCTGGAAGTCCGAGCTCCTCGATGCGCCCGGCTTGGGGAAGGAAGGAGCGCGGGTCCTCGGCGTACAGACGCACCTCGACGGCGTGCCCAGACGGGTCGCCGGACCGAATCGTCAGCGGCTCCCCCGCCGCGACACGCAGTTGCTGCTCGACGACGTCGATCCCGGTAACGAGCTCCGTGACCGGGTGCTCGACCTGGATTCGCGCGTTGAGCTCGAGGAAGTAGAACCGCTCGCCTTCGAGGAGGAATTCGACCGTTCCAGCACCGACGTAGCCCAGGCGCTCGGCGAGGGCGACCGCGGCGTCCGCGATCTCGCTTCGAAGCGCCGAGTCGACGGCCGGCGAAGGGCTTTCCTCGAGAACCTTTTGGTGGCGGCGCTGAACCGAGCACTCGCGCTCCCCGAGCTGCACGACCGTCCCGTGCGCGTCCGCCAGGAGCTGGATCTCCACGTGCCGCGGCCGTTCGACGTATCGCTCGAAGAAGACCGTGTCATCGCCGAAGCCCGCCTTCGCCTCGCGCCGTGCGGCGGCGACGGCCTCGTCGAGCTCGCCGGGCGTGTGCACAACCCGCATGCCGCGCCCGCCGCCACCCGCTGCGGCCTTGATGATCAGCGGGAGCCCGATCTCCTCCGGCGAGCCGGTCTCCACCACACCGACGCCTGCTTCGACGGCGATCCGCTTCGACTCGAGCTTGTCGCCGGACGCTCGAAGGACGTCCGCGGGCGGGCCGACCCAGATGAGGCCTGCCGCGGCGACGGCCTCTGCAAACGCCGGGCTCTCCGCGAGGAAGCCGTAACC
>JACCYG010000093.1 GCA_013696595.1 Actinomycetota bacterium
TGCGGCCTTCCCGGACCGCGTCGTACGAGAAGCGGACGTCCTGCGTCGAGGACATCTTGAGCAGGCCGTAGCGCACCGCGTCCGCCCCGTGGTCGGCGATCACGTCCAGCGGGTCGATGCCGGTCCCGAGGCTCTTGGACATGCGCCGGCCGTCCGGCGCAAGGATCGTCGAATGGATGATCACGTCGGTGAACGGGATCTCACCGACAAGCTCGAGGCCGGAGAAGATCATCCGGTTCTCCCACAGGCGGATGATCTCCCGGGCGGTCGTCTGGAGATTGCCCGGGTAGAAGGCGCGCAGGTCCTCGGTCTCCTCCGGCCAGCCGAGCGTCGCGAACGGCCAGAGCGCGGACGAGAACCAGGTGTCGAGGACGTCCTCGCTCCGCTCGAGGTCGGCCGACCCGCACTCGGCACACGCGTCCGGTGCGCTCTCCTCGACCGTGACGTGTCCACCGGGGCACTCCCAGACCGGAAGCTGGTGGCCCCACCAGATCTGCCTCGAGATGTTCCAGGCGGGCGCGTTCTCGAGCGAGTCGATCGCAAAGCGGTGCTGTGACTCAGGGTGGTAGCGGACGCGGCGCTCGCGCAAGGCCTCGAGCGCCGGCTTCCTCAGCTCGTCCATCGAGCACCACCACTGAAGCGAGATCAGCGGCTCGATCCGGCTCTCGCAGCGCTCGCAGAGCGCGACGGCGTGCCGGTAGCTCTCCCGGCTCTCGAGGAGATCGCGCTCGCGGCACCACGCGAGGATCCGTTCGGCCGCCTCCTCCTGCGTGAGCCCGGCGAGCTCGGGCACCTCGTCGTTCATCCGGCCGTCGGGTCCAACCACCATCGGCTCGGGGAGCCCGTGGTCGCGGCCGATCTCGAAGTCGAGCTGGTCGTGGCCCGGCGTCACCTTGAGGGCGCCCGTCCCGAAGTCGAGCTGCACACGCTCGTCCGCGATGATCGGAACGACGCGTTCGACCCAGGGCACGATCGCCTCCTTGCCTACGAGGTCACGCCAGCGCTCGTTCTCCGGATGGACGGCGACCGCGACGTCCGCCGGGATCGTCGCCGCCCGGGCGGTCGCGATGGCGATGTGCCCCGAGCCGTCCGCGAGCGGGTAGCGGATCGTCGAGAGGGCATCGTCGACCTCGACGTGGACGAGCTCGAGGTCCGACAGGGAGGTCTGGTGGTACGGGCACCAGTTGATGATCCGGTTGGCGCGGTAGATCCACCCCTTGCGGTAAAGATGGACGAAGAACCGCAGCACGGCGCGCGTATAGGCGTCGTCCATCGTGAAGCGCTCGCGCCGGTAGTCGAGCGAGGCGCCCATGCGGCGGAACTGGAGCATGATCTTGCCGCCGTACTCGTGTAGCCATTCCCAGACGAGCGCCTCGAACGCCTCGCGGCCGAGCTCCTGCCGCGTCTTCCCCTGCGTCGCCAGGTGCTTCTCGACCGCGTTCTGCGTCGAGATGCCGGCGTGGTCGTAGCCGGGCTGGAAGAGGACGTTGGAGCCCTGCATCCGCTTCATGCGGCAGACCGCGTCGCCGAGCGCGAGCTGGAGCGCGTGGCCCATGTGTAATTCGCCCGTGACGTTCGGCGGCGGATGGGCGTCGACGAAGGCAGGCCGGGAAGGGTCGGGATCGGCGTTGTAGAGCCCCTCTTCCTCCCAGATGCGCTGCCAGCGCTCCTCGACGCCGTCCGGCTTGTACAGCGGCTCCATCGACCGAATCGTAGAGGCCGGACGGACGGACTAGCGTCCGTGTCGAGACGGGTGCCCTGCCTCCGGATTCCGCGGATCGTCCGCGGCACCAGAGTCGTGGATGCGCGGGCGAAGCGGAAGCTCAGGACGATGAGCAGGTTCTTCTCCGGCCACACGCGAAGCTCCCGCGTCGCCTCGCCGATGTGTCCCCGTCGACTGTCACCCACCTGAGGCCGTGGGTGTTCATGCTCCGAAAAAGCGCGTAAGATTTCATCAGCTTTGAGCCACGCCCTCGATGACCCCCTCACCGACGGCCGCGAGGCTGCCTCCCGCCACGCATGGCGGGAGGCATACGACTTGCTGGCGGCCGCCGCCGCATCCGGCGACCTGACCCCGGACGACCTGACGGCGCTCGCGGAGGCCGCGTGGTGGTCGGGTCGGCTCGACGAGGCGATCGAGCATCGAGAACGCGCGTACGCGGGCTACAGCGACGCCGGGGAGAGGAAGCGCGCCGCGATGGTCGCTCTCGCGCTCTTCCAGGATTTCATGGGCAAAGGTTCCGCCTCGTCCGGGAACGGCTGGTTCGGCCGGGCGGAACGCCTGCTCGAAGACGAACCTGACTCCGTCGAGCAAGGGCATCTCTCCCTGGCACGCACGTTCCGCGCCGCGGTCATGGGGAACCTTCCCGCAGCGATCGTGGCGGCCGACGCCGCGTACGAAAGCGGCGGCCGCTACGGCGACCGCGACCTTCAAGGGATGGCGCTCGTCTTGAAGGGCCACGCATTGGTCATGAGCGGCGAGGTCTCGAAAGGGCTCGCGCTTCTCGACGAGGCAACGGCCGCTGCCGTGAGCGGCGAGCTCGACCCGATGTCAACCGGCTTGATCTACTGCTGCACGATCGCGTCGTGCCAGAGCGTCGGGGACTACGGCCGCGCGGCGGAATGGACCGTCGAGGCGAACCGCTGGTGCGACCGCCTCGACCTGAAAGGGTTCCCAGGAGCGTGCCGGGTCCACCGCGCAGAGCTCCTTCGCCTCAAGGGGGACTGGCCGCAGGCCGAAGAGCAGGCGATCCAGGCCTGCGAAGAGCTCCAGGATTTCGAGGTCTCGGTGACCGCGGCGGGCTTCTATGAGATCGGTGAGATCCGCCGGCGCCGCGGCGACTTCGCGGCCGCCGAGGAGGCGTACCGGAAGGCGAACGAGCTCGGGCGGCCGCCACAGCCCGGTCTCGCTCTCCTCCGCCTCGAGCAGGGCAAGGTCGGCGCAGCGGCCGCTGCGATCCGGCGCACCCTCGGCGAGGACCTGGATCCGCTC
>JACCYG010000113.1 GCA_013696595.1 Actinomycetota bacterium
AGCGGCCGTTTCCTCCTCCACGAGCCGATTCCGCTCGAGCTCGCGAAGGAGGCGATCGCCGCCGTCGTCGAAGAGGGCGTCGCGCTCAACTGCTACGTCGACGACGAGATCTACGTCGCCCGCATGACGGAGTACACGCGGCGGTATGTCGGCTTCCAGCGCCTCCAGGTTCACGAGGTTGGCGACCTGGGCGCGTGGATCGAGAAGCCGCCGACGAAGCTCGTCGCGATCGACGAGCCCGAGCGGCTCGACGGCGTCGAGGCGCGGCTCAAAACCCGCTTCGACGGGCGGCTCTACATCGCCAAATCGCTACCGGAGTTCCTCGAGTTCGCAAGCCCCGAGGTCACGAAGGCGTCGGGCACGGCCTTCCTCGCGGAGCACCTCGGCTTCGCGCGCGAGCGGACGGTCGCGTTCGGGGACGGAGAGAACGACCTCGAGCTCCTCGACTGGGCGGGCTACTCGGTCGCCGTCGCGAACGGGCACGACCGCGTGCGCGCTCTCGCCGATTTCGTCTGCCCGTCCGCATCTGACGAGGGAGTCGCCGAAGTGCTCGAAGCGTTTCTAGACTCACGCTCGTGATCGACATCAAAGCGGCGCGGAACGATCCGGACACCTGGCGTGCTGCGCTCGAGCGGAAGGGCGCAGCGGCCGCTTTCGACGAGCTCATGGAGGCGGACGGAATCTGGCTCGCGCTCGTGCCGCAGGTCGACGACCTGCGCGCGCGCACGAAGCTCAAGGGAAAGCCGACGCCCGGCCAGATCGAAGAGCTCAGGGCTGTCAAGTCGCAGCTACAGGAGCTCGAAGCAAACCTCGCGACGGCCGAGGCGCGACGGGACGACTTGCTGCGCCAGGTCCCGAACCCGCCTGACCAGAGCGCGCCCGACGGGTTCACGGAAGAGGACGCGGAGGAAGTCCGACGGGTGGGCGAGCCGCCGTCGTTCTCGTTCGAGCCGCGGGACCACCTCGACCTGGGCTGGATCGAGACGGAGCGCGCGACACGAGTCGCAGGGTCGCGCTTCGTCTACCGGATAGGCGACACGGCGCTCCTCGAGCTCGCGCTCTACCGCTTCGCGCTCGACCGCCTCGCCGCGAAGGGCTTCGTGCCCGTCCTCCCACCCGTGCTCGTGCGCGAGGAGGCGATGTACGGAACGGGCTTCCTGCCGACGGACGAGGTGAACATCTACCGGGTCGAGCGCGACGACCTGTACCTCGTGGGGACGTCGGAGGTCTCGCTCGCCGCTCTCCACATGGGCGAGATCCTCGAGGCCGACGCGCTGCCGCTCCACTACGCAGGGTTCTCGACCTGCTTCCGCCGCGAGGCGGGGGCGGCCGGAAAGGACACGCGCGGGATGTTCCGCGTCCACCAGTTCGACAAGGTGGAGATGTTCGCGTTCTGCCTGCCCGAGCGGTCGGGCGACGAGCACGAGCTCCTGCTCTCGATCGAGGAGGAGATCGTCCGCGAGCTCGAGCTTCCCTACCGCGTCGTGAACGTCGCTGCCGGCGATCTCGGCGCGTCCGCGACGAAGAAGTACGACATCGAAGCCTGGTTTCCCGGCCAGGGGCGGTATCGTGAGATCACCTCGACATCGAACACGACGGATTACCAGGCCCGTCGGCTCGACGTCCGCTACCGCGGCGAGCGCGGGCCCGATCACGTCCACACGCTGAACGGGACGGCCGTGACAGCCCGCGCCATGATCGCGATCCTCGAGAACTTCCAGGACGAGGGCGGGTCCGTGGCCGTGCCGGACGTCCTGACCGGTTTCGGCGCACCAGCGCGGATCGTCTCGCGCGACTAACGACGTGTCCGTGGCGATGCGTGAGCTTTCGGTGCAATCCGTGCGCCATGCGCGTGGTTTTCGGCGATACGATCGCCTCGGGGAGGAGGCCGGGGCCGCCGGGTTACACACGCGCGCGCGACTACACTGGCCCGGAGGCGGGGTGCCCGAGTGGTTGAAAGGGGCGGTCTTGAAAACCGCTAGGCGCCGTGAGGCGTCTCGTGGGTTCGAATCCCACCCCCGCCGCCTTGGCGTGCCAGACGACGAACGGCCGCTGTCGCGGCCGCTCCGTCAGAAACTCGTTGGGCGCAGCGTTCGGATTCGGAGGAGCCGAGAGGTTCAGCGGCCGTTGCGCCGTGGACTTTCGCCGACGCCGAGAGATCGGCTGACCGCGGCGGTCGCGCACGCGCTACCCGCCTAGGACGCGTCACTTCCCCTTTCGAGAGAGCGCAGGACATACGATCGAAGCGTGGCAGCATCTGTGCGAATCGGGACGTGCTCGTGGGCCGACGAGTCGCTGGTCAAGCACTGGTATCCGCGCGCCGTCAGGTCGAGCGAGGAGCGGCTCCGGTACTACGCGGAGCATTTCGACACCGTCGAGGTCGACTCCACGTACTACCGGCTTCCCGAAGAGGAAAACGCGCGCAAGTGGGCCGAACGGACACCGCCGGGCTTCCTCTTCCACATCAAGGCGTTCGGCCTGATGACGCGTCATCCGGTCAAGCTCGAACAGCTACCGCCGGAACTTCGCGACGGCGCCCCCACCGACGAGCGCGGACGCGTCGACCGCCCGCCGCGAGAGTTCCGCGGCGAGGTCTTCCGCCGCTTTCGCGCTGCCCTCGCTCCGCTTCGCGAGGCGGGCAAGCTCGGAGGGATCCT
>JACCYG010000123.1 GCA_013696595.1 Actinomycetota bacterium
GCGCAGAGCGCCTGGCCGACGTGCGCGCCGAGCATCATCTTCTTGCGTGAATGCCTGTCACCGGCCACGCCCGCCGGCAGGCCGAAGAGCACGTAGGGGATCGCCGCAACCGTGAAGACGAGCCCGGCGAGCGAGGGCCCGCCGCCTCCGTCGAGGACGAGCCACGGGAACGCGACGATTCCGAGCCCGAGCGCGAAGTGGTCGCACACCTGCGCGCCGAGCAGCCGCCGACCGTCTCCTGTGCGGAGCATCGCGTTCGCGGTCCCCTCGAGCTCCGGACCGGCTTCGGGCGGCGAGACCAGGGTCATCGCAAGAGCGTAGACGGGCGCCGGCATTCGAGCCTTAGAGTTGAACACCCTTTGAACACGACAGACGGGAGACGCACATGACGGTCGTCCTCACGAAGCGAGCAGACATCGACCTTGACGCCTTTCGCCGCGTCGCCTGGCAGGACGAGGACGTCGCGTTCAGCCAGGAGGCGCTCGACCGGATGGCCGAGGCTCGGAGGTCGTTCCTCGCCCTCATCGAGACGGATCCCGAGGTCGTCGTCTACGGAACGACGAGCGGCGGCGGGGAACGGGCTCGCTTCCGGCTCACGCGCGAGGAGATGGAGGAGCAAGGCAGGCGCCCGCACACAGGCAGCTCGTCCTGGGGCGAAGCGCTGCCGGAGCGGGTCGTGCGCGGGTTCGTCCTCGCCCGACTCGCCAATTGGGTGGAAGGGCACGGTGCCGTCCGGCCCGAGCTCGCCGCGGCGGTCGCGTCTCTCCTCGACGGCGGGCCGCTGCCCGAGGTTCCGTTGCGAGGGAACGGCGGCTCAGGTGAGATCCTCGCCCTCGGCCACCTGGCGAAGGCGATGGTCGAGCGCGCCGACGGAACGGAGCTCAAGGAGCCGATGGAGCTCATCAACGGCTCTCCATGCGCCGCGGCCCTCGTCGCCGACGCCGCGCTCGCGGCGGAACGGCGGCTCGCCCTCGCGCACCAGGTCTTCGCGCTCTCCGCCGAGGCGATCCTCGCACCCGTCGAGGCATACGACCCCGCCCTCGAGGAGCTCTGGGACGACGAGCACGAGGTGGCCGCGCTCCGCGAGCTCCGGCGGAACCTCCGTGGCGGAGCAGCCGAGCGGCGGGCCTATCAGGCCCCGGTCAGCTATCGGATCCTGCCGCGCGTCCTCGGTCAGGCACACCGGGCCGTCGCGGCGGCCAAGCAGGCGGCGGCCACGTCCCTCCGATCCGTCTCCGACAATCCCCTCTACATCCCTCCGGACGACGAGAACCCGCTCGGCCGGGCGTTCTCGACCGGCGGCTACCACAACGGGATGGCCTATCCCGCGCTCGACAACCTTGCGGCGGCCTCGGCCGATCTCTGCCAGCTCGCGGAGCGCCAGACGGAGAGGCTCCTCTCCTCGATCGAGAAGGGGACATACGAGGTCATGGGCGGCTTCTACATGGTGATGGTGGGCTGGGCCGAAGACGCGCGGACGGCGGCTCAGCGCACTCTCATCCCGCTGGGAGGGATCGGCCAGAACGACACGGCCGCCCCGACGTTCTTCGCCTGGCGGAAAGAGGCAGAGGCGGGCTACTGCCTCGAGGCCGCGCTCGCCGGCCTCGCGGCCCTTGCCGTCGACGAGCTCGGCCGGTCGGGGCGAGGCGCGCCCCCGCTGCTTACGCATTTCCACGAGGGCGTGCAGGAGCTCTTTCCGGTGACGGAAGAGCGGTGGGCCCGCGGGGAGGACGCCGCACGGCTCCACGCAGCCTTCACGGAGCGCGTCTTCAACCCTCAGGCGGAGACGGTCTAGAGGCTCTACTCAGCCGAGCAGCTTCTCGTCGAACGGGTAGCGGCAGACGAGCTCGCAGCCGTCGGCCGTGACGACGACCTGGTCCTCGAGCTTCACGCCGAACGGCCCCCCGACCTCGCCCGCGTAGCACTCAAAGCAGAGCACCATGTTCTCCTTGATCTCGCGCTCCGGCATGATCCGCCGTGGGCCGCGGTCGTCGTCGGGATACGGGATGCCCGGCCCCTCGTCCTCGAGGCCCGCCTGGTGCACCATCGCCGGGTAGCGCTGCTCCCTGTACTTCTCGGGCAGCGCGGGCGCCTGGTGCGCGAACTCCTCGAACGTCATGCCCGGCTTCACGAGATCGACCATCCCGGCCACGCAGTCGTAGGCGACCCTGAAGACCTCCTTCTGCTCTGGCGTCGCACGGTCGCCGCAGAGGAACGTCCGCGAGACGTCGATGACGTAGCCCTCGTAGCCGTTCGCGTCCGTGTCGACGCCGACGAGATCGCCGTCCTCGACGAGCTTGTCGTGCGCCTCGCTCATCCACGGGTTCGTGTTCTGCCCCGACGCAACCAGACGCGTGAAGAGGAACTCGCCGTGGCGTTTCAAGAGCGAGTTCCCGAGCACGGCGAGCAGCTCGTACTCGCGGATCCCAGGCCGAATCGCAGCCTCGAACTCCGCGAGCATCTCGTCGCCGATCCGCCCGTTCACGCGAAAGAGCTCGATCTCCTCGGGCGTCTTGACCTCCCGCGCGTCGACGGTCGCGGGGCCTGAGTCGACCACGCGGATCCCCTCTTCCTCGAGCGCGAGAAAACCGGGCGTATCGAGCCGGTCGACGGCCAGAGGCTCGCCCTCGAAGCCGAGCTCGCGCAGCACCGGGCGAAGCTCGCGAGCCCAGTCCCGCACCTTGTCCCACGACTGGTGCCCGCCGAACTGCCAGGAGTGCGCCGGGCGCACGTCTTCCATGATCTTCTTCGAGATGTGGACCGATCCCGAGTACTCGAAGAGGGTCGGCTCACCCTCGGCGGGGACGATGCAGTAGCGCGCGAATGTCCCCGCCGTCCAGACGCCCATGACGTCGGTTCCCGTCGAGTAGCGGATGTTCGCCGGATTGAAGAAGAGGCAGACCGGAAGGTCGTGCCGCCTCATCATCTCCTGGAGGCGTGCGAGGCGACCCGCACGCAGCCCTTCGAAGTCGATCTCGTCGGGGTTCGGGACGGCGGAGACCGCTTGCACGGCGCCTGAATCGTTCACGCAGATCCCTCCTAGCTCATGCCTTGACGAGGACGCGGCCATTGTCGACTTTCACCGGGTAGACCGCGACACGCATGCGCGGATCGTCGCGGCAGATCCCGCTCTCCACGTCGAACTCCCATCCGTGCCACGGGCAGCGGAGCACGCTCTGCCGCTCGAGGTCGTAGGTCCCGGGCCTGCCTCGGATCCGCTCCGACACGACACCGGCGCAGAGCGGGCCGCCCTGGTGCGGGCAGCGGTTCCGGACCGCAACGAGACGGTCACCGACCGGGTCGAGGAGGACGCCGACCTCACGCCCGCCGACCGATGCTAGGACGCGGCCGTCCCGCTCGAGCGCGCCGAGCGACCCGACGTCGTGCCACTCGCCGCTCACGCCGTCGCGAGCGCGAGCCTCGGCCCGTACAG
>JACCYG010000149.1 GCA_013696595.1 Actinomycetota bacterium
CGCGGATCCAGGTCGAGCATACGGTCACGGAGCTCGTCACCGGGGTCGACCTCGTCCGCGAGCAGATCCGCATCGCGGCCGGCGACGCCCTTTCGTTCGGCCAGGTCGACGTCCGCTTCTCCGGGCACGCGATCGAGTGCCGGATCAACGCGGAGGACGCGTCGAACGGCTTCTTGCCGGCGCCCGGGGTCGTCACCGCCTACCGCGAGCCGGCCGGGCCGGGGGTGCGCGTCGATTCCGGCGTTGAGGCGGGCTCGGAGGTGCTCGGACTGTACGACCCACTGGTCGCGAAACTCTGCGTCTGGGACACCGACCGCGAAAGCGCGCGGCGGCGGATGCTGCGCGCACTCGGAGAGTTCGTGATCGAAGGCGTGCCGACGCTCGTCGGGTTCCACCGCGCGCTCCTCGAGCACCGCTGCTTCGTGGAGGGGTCGACGTGTCACGGCGTCGCCGAGAGCGAGGAGCTCGCCGCGCGCGCGAGTGAGATCGCCCCCATCGCGCCGTTTTCGGGGCCGGGCCCGTCCCGCAGGAAGACGATCGACGCCGAGGTCGACGGACGCCGCTACACCGTGACCGTCCTCGACGAGGAGCCCCCGCACGCCGAGCTCGCGCGTAGGCGCCGTGAGCGCGCCTCTGCGACGGCCGACGGCGGCGGCGCACCCGCGAAGGAGGCCCTCGTGAGCCCCATGCAAGGCACGGTCGTCGCGGTCGAGGTCTCCGAGGGTGAGGAAGTCGAGGCGGGCCGCGTGATTTGCGTGATCGAGGCGATGAAGATGGAGAACGAGATCAAGGCGCACCGGCACGGCGTCGTCACCAGGCTCACGGTGGCCCCCGGCGAGCCTGTGAAATCGGGCCAAGTGATCTGCGTCGTCGCGGCGGACGGTGCGTGGCCGGACGTGTAAGGCGACCCTTACAGCTTCGGTATCTTGGGTGGCGTGGCCGAGACTCTCGAGCGCGGGCGAACGTCGACGGGGCGAGCGCTCTGCGCCGACGTCTCGCACGAGCAAGCCGAGTCGCTCGCGGCGACGGCGAGCCGCGTGGACAACTGGATCCTCGTCGAGTACCGGCGGCTCTGGAGCCGCGATCCAATTCGCGGCAGCGGCCTCTCCGACGAGGTGAAGACCCACCTGCGGCGCCACCTGCGCGCGCTTCCGAACTCGCGCCTTCTCTTCATCCGCCGGCCGGAGCGGCGCGACGAGCCGCGGTTCACGGTCTTCTACGGGAGGTCACTCGAAGCAGAGCAGGCGTTTTACGCACTCGAGGTCGACGAGTACGAAGAGCTCCTCGAGGTCGACTTCGCGCATTCGGGCGCGAAGTCGCTCGACCATCCGCTCTTCGTCGTCTGCACACACGGAAAGCGGGACCGCTGCTGCGCCAAATACGGCCGTCCCCTCTACGACGAGCTGCGTGACCAGGCGGAGCCAGAGTGGGTGTGGCAGTCGACGCACGTCGGCGGCGACCGTTTCGCCGGCAACGTCGTGTGTCTCCCGCAGGGCCTCTACTTCGGGCGGGTCGAGCGCCCCGACGTCTGGCCGCTCCTCGACGAGTTCCTCGCCGGCCGGATCCCGCTCGAGCACTATCGCGGGCGCTCGTGCTACTCGTTCGTCATCCAGGCCGCGGAACGCCGCATCCGCGAAGAAACGGGGCTAACCCGCCTCGACGACCTCCGGCTCGTCGGGTGCGAGCGGACGAACGAGGAAGCGTGGACCGTGCGCTTCAGGACGGCTTCGCCGGACGGGATCCACGAGGCCGAGGTCGTCCGAGAGCTCGCGGGCGAGGCGACGTACCTCACGTGCACCGCCGCTACGCCTCAGCGGCCGCGCCGCCACGTGGCGACGGGCGATCGCGCGATCCCGGCTCCGTAACGCGGAGGAAGCCTTCGAGCACGAGGCGTCGCACGAGCACTACGCGGCTCTCGTCGTCGAGGTCGCCGGGCAGGTCGCGCGGCCGAAAAGCACTCGTCGCCGAGGCCGCGTACTCGATCTCCTCGCGCGCGTGCGCGGGAAAGGCGATCTCCTTGCCCTGGAAGGCGAGTGAGACGCGGCCATTACCGGCGCTGACGTCCACGATCACGGTCGGCCGTCGCTCGACGGAGGTTTCCGCCGTCAGGGCGTCGAGCCCACGGAGCTGGCGAAGCTGACCTTCGAGAATCGCGCGCCGCGTCTTCACGAACCGCGCTCGCCGCCGCCGGGCGATGTCCTCGGACGAGAGACGCTCACGCAGCCGATCGAGCAGATCGTCTTCGAGGAGCGCCTCGTCGCCGACAGCTCGGCGGAACTCCACGTCATCCGCGCAATCGTCGATCGCAGCGCGAAAGGCGTCGAGCCGTGTGTAGACGTTTACGCCGACCGTGATGTGGAGCGAGTCGGTCCTCGACGTCCTCGCCTCGTGCAGCCAGCCGCGCGGCAGGTAGAGGGTGTCGCCGGGACCGATTGTGACGTCGTGGACGGGCTCGCCCGGATCGCCGAGCTCGGGCCGGTAGCGCTGGTCCTTCAGCGGCAGCTCGACTGCGGGCTCGTACACGAGCCAGCGTTTCTCGCCCGCGACCTGGAGCGAGAGCACGTCGTGCGTGTCGTGGTGGACGGGAAGGCCCTGTGAGCCGCGCGGCGTGTAATACGCGTTCGCCTGAACGGGTTCCCCGAGCTCCGCCTCGAGGTCGCGGCAGAACGCGGCGAGGGGCGGCCAGTGCAGGTGCAGACCCTGGAGGACGATCGTCGCCCCGGCCTCGAACTCGGCGAGGACGCGCTCCACGTTGGCCGTCCCCGTGAAGGGCGACGGCCGCCACGGCACGTCCTCGGTGTAGTCGGCGACGTCGAGCTTCGCTCCCTCCTTGACGAGCCGAAAGGCCGGATAACGGATCCCGGTCGAGCACACGAGCCGCTCGACGTCCTCCTCCGAGAGAAGGTCGTCGTAGCGGCCCGGCTCGCGCCGGGTCGCGACATAAGGCTTCCGCTCCCAGTGCTCGGCGAGGAACTGCTCCGCGGAGAGCGGTGCGACGGCGCGCGCGAGCGCGCGGCGCGTCTTAGAGCTCACTTCGGAATGACGACTCGTCGCCGGGGTCGTGATGGCGGGCGACCGACGCTATGTCGCGGTGGTAACCGAACGCGGACGCGTATACGGGCGCGACCGAGGACGCATCAGGGCGCCGCCCAGCGCGGGCCCGGCGGCTCAGTGCTTTATTTCGAAGGGAGCTCTTATGCGTCGGCGTCGTCCGAGTCCGAGTCCGAGTCGGCGTCGTCTGCGTCCGTGTCCTGGTCGTCCTGGTCGTCGTCAGAGGCGATGCTGCGCGGCTTGTCCTCGCTCAGGCGCCGGGTCTGGATCTCGTCGTCGTTCAGGCTGGACATGCGGCTCCTTTCGGATCGGTTCGTCTTGCGAGTCTAGAGCGTTCGCCTGTATGCCCGGAACGACCAGGTTGCGAACGCGGACGTTGCCGCCACCGTCGCGACGAGAAGGACGAAGTAGAGGCCGATCGTGCCCCAGTCGGTGTCGGGCTGAACGGTCTCCCGGGCCGAAACGACGCCCCATTCGACCGGGTTGAGGCGAGCCGCCGTTCGCATCCAGTCCGGCATCAGGTCGCGGGCGATCAGGGCGGACGAGAAGAAGAGAAGTGGCAGAGCGATGAAGTTCGAGACTGCGATCATTGTCTCCTCGCGGCGCGTAAAGAGCGCGATGCCGTTCGAGATTCCCGAGAAACAGGCGGCGACGAGGGCGGCGGCGACGAGGATCACGAGCCACCCGAGAAGCCCTTCGCGGACCCGCGCGCCCATGAGGTAGCCGAGACAGAGGACGATGAGTCCCTGGATGACGGCGTTCAGCGAACACTGGGCAACGTGGGAGAGGACGAGTGAGCTGCGACGGGCCGGAATCGCGAGGAAGCGCTCGATGATCCCGCGGTCGAGGTCGTTCACCATCGACATTCCGTTCCACGCGCCGGTGAAGAACGCCGTCATGACGACGATCCCCGGGGTCAGGAACTCGATGTACGAGCTCGTCTCGAAGCCGGGGAGATCCGTGATGCGGCGAAAGAGCTGGCTGTAGAGGACAAGCCAGAAGAACGGCTGGATCAGGAGGATGACGATCCAGACGGGCTGGCGCGCCAGGCTCCGGACATGGCGTCCGAACATGAACCAGGTGTGCTCGACCGCGGTCATTCGTCCGCGCTCGCCTGGTCTTCGGTCCGGAAGTCACGGCCCGTCACGTGCAGGTAGACGTCGTCGAGGGAGGGTCGCGACATCGTCACGGACGTGACTCCGATTCCTCGGCCTTCGAGAGCGGACAGGATTCCCGGGACCGCGGTGCCGCCGTTCTCGACCCGTGCGCGTAGGAGCTGGTCCTCGACCGACGCCTCGTGGACGCCCCTGAGAGCCCGGATCGCGGCCTCCGCGTCCTCGGCCCGGCCGTCCGCGAGCTCGATCGTGACCGCGTCTCCGCGAAGTTGTCGCTTCAGGCCCTCCGGCGTCCCCTCGACCACCACCTTCCCCTGGCTCACGATCGCAAGGCGGTCTGCGAGCTGGTCCGCTTCTTCGAGGTAGTGCGTCGTCAGGAGGACGGTCAGCGATTCCTCACGGGCGAGGCGCTCGAGCTCGTCCCACATCGAGGCGCGCGCCTCCGGGTCGAGCCCGGTGGTCGGCTCGTCGAGGAAGAGGACCGACGGCTCGTGGACGAGGCCGAGACCGATGTCGAGCCGGCGCCGCATTCCGCCCGAGTACGTCCGGACGATCCGGTCGCCGGCGTCTGCGATCCCGAGCCGGTCGAGCAGCTCGTCGACCCGGCGGCGGAGCGGAGCGCCGCGTAGCCCGTGCACGTGGCCCTGGAGGGCCAGGTTCTCCCGCCCGGTTGCCTCGCGATCGTGGCCGGACTGCTGCGCGACGTAACCGATCACGCCGCGAACCGCGTCGGGCTCCCGAAAGACGTCGTGGCCGGCGACGGTCGCCGATCCTGCGTCCGGTGCGGTCAACGTGGCGAGGACCCTGACCGTCGTCGACTTCCCCGCGCCGTTCGGTCCGAGGAGCCCGAAAACCTCGCCTTCGCGCACGCGGAAGCTCACGCCGTCGAGGGCGCGGATCCCCTTTGGATACGTCTTTTCGAGCCCTTCGACGACGATCGCGTCCACGGTCCGACTCTACCGAGAGCGGGTAGGCTCATCCGCCGGATGGACCTGTACGAATACCAGGGCAAGGAGCTCTTCAAGCGCTTCGGCATTCCCGTCTCCGAAGGACGGCTCGCGACCTCCCCGGACGAGGCCCGGGCGGCGGTCCAGGAGCTCGGCGGGCAGGTTGTCGTCAAGGCTCAGGTGCTGACCGGTGGCCGCGGAAAGGCCGGCGGGATCAAGC
>JACCYG010000200.1 GCA_013696595.1 Actinomycetota bacterium
CAGCAAGGGCGACCCCTTCTGGACCCTGTCGGGCGGCCTCGCCGGCGTCATTTCCGTCTCCGCCGGCGCCGACGTCTACCACCCGTCTCTCGCCTACCTGCTCTCGTTCTCGGGCGGCCTGCTCGCGGTGTGGGCCGGAACCTGGATCGAGCGGAAGCTCCGTGTCGACGACGCCGTCGGCGCGGTGGCCGTCCATGGGGTGTGCGGTTTCTACGGCGTCTTCCTGGTCGGCATCTTCGCAGGCGGGTTCCCGACCGGCGTCAACAGCGTGGAGACGTCCTTCGGCGGTCAGCTCATGGGAATGATGGCCTTCCTCCCGCTCGCCTTCCTTCCGGGCTACGCCGCGAGCTGGGTCCTGAAGAAGCTGAATCTCCTGCGCGTGCCGCCCGAGGTCGAGCTCGAAGGCCTCGACATGGCCGAGTTCCAGCAGGACTTCTTCCCCGAGTTCGAGCGCGTCCCCGAGACGATCGTCCTTCCGGACGGCGAGGAGGTCGAGTCCGCGGTGGTGCTGCTCGAGGCGTACTCGCAGCTGAATGGCCATGGGCGCACGCCCGTCGGCGCCGGTGAGGAAAGGAGGCGACCGTGATCGACAGCTTCCCCTACGACGAGTGGAATCTCGACGAGATCGCCGGGTTCTGGACCTTCGGTCCCGGGAACTCGAACGGGACGTACGTCCTGACAGTGCTCGGAATCATCCTGATGGTCGCCTCACTCTGGGGCTGGGTCTGGCTCGAGAGCCGCAAGCTGAATGCGCAAGCAGAACTCTTACGCGCTGCCGGCGGGTTCCCGGCGCCCGGCGGAAAGCCACCCGGACCCGGCCCGAGCCAGGAGCCGCTCGCCGGCCCTTCGACCGATCCCGGCGACTAGGACGGAAGGAGCGACATGCTCGACAGAACAGATCGTCCACGAGGCGCGCGGGAGCGGCAGATCGAGTTTCCGCCCGAGCAATCGCACCACCGGCTCGTCACGCCGGTCATGCTCATCGCGTCGATCGTGTGCACGATCATCGTCATCATCATCGTCTCGACGGACAAGAACGGGCCGTTCATAGGGCCCTGGTAACCGAGCGAGGGGTCTGAGCGGGTGTCACCGTTGTATCTCGTCTGCGTCCTCTGCGGACGTAGGCAAGCCGAAGGCCTCCTCTCGCGTGGCGCGTGGGGTCACGTCGAGCTTGAAGGGGGCGGAGCGGTTCGAGCCTGCCCCCATTGCAAAGGAACGTATCCCGACTGGGAGAGGCGCGTCGTAGCGGTGACGGGCGGGCGTGTCGGCGCCGTCTATGCGCCCGACGGCGAGGTGAGCTGACCGCTTTCTAAAGGCGGGCGCGGTAGCGCGCCGCCTCGATCGTGTTGCGCAGGAGCCAGACGTCCGTGATCGGGCCGACGCCGCCCGGGACGGGCGAGATCGCCTCCGCCTTCGCGGCGACGCTCTCGAAGTCGAGGTCGCCGACGATCCGTGTCTTGCCCGTCTCCTCGTCCTTCACCGCGTTGATTCCGACATCGATCGCGATCACCCCTTCCTTCACGATCTCGCCTGTCACGATTCCCGGGACGCCCGCGGCGACGACGAGGATGTCGGCCCGGAGCATGTGATCGGGCAGACGTCCGGCCTGGGAGGTGTACGCGTGGCAGGAGACGACCGTCGCGTTTCGGGCGAGGCCGAGCCAGAGCGCCGGTTTGCCGACGTTGTTCGATCGTCCGACGAGCACGAGGTCGAGCCCGTTGTAGAACGTCTTCGGATCCCGCCCACTGTCCTCGACGTAGCGGTCGAGCATGAAGAAGACGGACGCCGGCGTCGACGGGACGAAGCGGGGCTGGCCGAGCGCGAGGAGACCCGCGTTGTCCGGGTGGACGGCCTCGACGTCCTTGAGCGGGTCGAGCGTCCGGTAGATGTGACCCTCCGAGACCTGCTTCGGGAGCGGCCGCAGGATCAGGATTCCGGAGACGCGTGGGTCGGCGTTGAGTTTGCCGATGACGGCGAACGCGTCAGCCTCCTCGATGTCAGGCGCGAGTACCTCGGACGCGTAGTGGCAGCCGAGCTCCTCGGCGAGCCGGCGCAATCGACGCTCGTACGCTTGCGCCGAGTAGTCGTCGCCCACGAGCACGGTCGCGAGACCGGGCCGAACGCCTGCTTCGACGACGTCGCCGAAGCTCGCCTCGACGTTCTCGCGAAGCTCGGCCGCAAGCGCCTCGCCGTCGATGACATGCGCGGCCACGTCAGAACCCGGCGGCGAGACTGCGCTCCACGGCCGCCGATGCGACGGCGACGTGCTCGCGGGCCCGCGCGATTCGCTCGTCTCCGTCCTTCGTCCCGAGGTTGATCTCGACGAGGTTCGCGGCGACGCGCGCGCCTGCTGTCGCGAGGATGGCTCCGCCTACCGCGTCGCCGCGCAGGTTCGGGTTTCCGTTTGCGGCGACGAGCGCGCCGAGCACCGCGACCTCGGAAGCCTCCTTCGCGATCTCGAGCGGGATCTCGGCCGCGCGCGCAAGGGCATTGCCGATCGTCGTGTTCCGGACCTCGGGCTCGAGGTCCTTGGGAAGCCGGAACGCCGTCAGGACTTCCTCGTAGGCCTGCGCGTCGGCGGGGGCGAGTGGCGCAACGCGCCTGCGCAGAGCCTCGGCGCGCTCGACGACGCCCGACGCGTCCGGCCAGTGCTTTTGAGAGAAGCGCGCCGCCATCGCGACGAGACCGGCCGCCATCGCCACGACCACGGCCGCGACCGCGCCGCCCCCGGGCGCAGGCGTTTCCGACGCGATGTCGTCGAGGAGCTTCTCTATGGATTGACCCAAGAAGGTTTCTACGGTCAGCATGGGCGAGATTGTGACGAGCTGTCCTTTGGCTTGCGTACTGAGGCGGTGGATTGACCGTGCAAGCTATTCTCGTCGCGGATGGCGCTGCACACCATGAGACGGCGGATGCCGCTGGTCGCATTTCTGCTTCTCGCGGTCGTTTGCCTCGCGCTGCTCGGCTTCGCGTGTGCGTGCCTGAGCGACCAACCGATGCAGGCGATCGAACGGGCGCTCAGCGCGATCCCCTCGCTCCCGGCCGTCATCGAGGTCTGGTCCGTCGCGACGGCCGGGCTCCTTGGCGCGATGATTCTCGCTCCGGCACGAGCAGCCCGCATCGTGGCTCCGTCGCCCGCCGCCCTGCAGCGCTTTCTCCTCTGAGTCCGGCTTGCGCGCGTTTATGCGCGCTTAACCGTTAGCCAGTCGGACACGAAAGGAGGCCTTTCTTTGGCTACCAAGACTCACCGCCGACCGCCCGCGAAGCGGCCCGTTCAGCATCCGAAGTCGAAAGCTTCTCCCAAGAGACGGCCCTATGGCTGGATCGGCGCAGGGATCGTGATCGTGCTCGCACTCGGCGGTGCGTTCGTCGTCGCCAGAGACGACGGCAAGCAGTCGAGTGGTCCGACGTCGGCGGGCGACACGGCCACGGCCGCCGGTCTACCGAATACGCCGGACTATCACTCGCTTCTCGTTGCTCCCGGCGACCGGAAGCGCGTCTTTCTC
>JACCYG010000166.1 GCA_013696595.1 Actinomycetota bacterium
TTTGAGGACGACGAAGGACGTGTCGAGGATCGGGACGGCGACGACGAGGAGCGGCGCCACGAGGGCGATCGTGGCTGCGGTCTTCAGCACGCCCTCGACGGCCACCGTGGCGAGAAGGAACCCGAGAGTGAGGGCGCCGGAATCGCCCATGATGATGCGCGCGGGGTGGAAGTTGTAGCGCAGGAACGCGAGTGTCGCGCCGCAGATGATCGCCGCGAGAGCGGCCGCGCTCATGCGTCCGAAAGAGGCCGCGAGCAGGGCGAATGAGAACGCGGCGATGGAGACGATTCCCGCCGCGAGCGCGTCCATTCCGTCAATCAGGTTCACGAGGTTCGAGAGCGCGGCGATCCAGAGGATCGTGAGCGGGATCGCAAGCGCGCCGAACTCGAGATTTCCTACCAGCGGAAGCGAGATCCGCTCGAAGGCGACGTCGAAGGCGACCACGGGAATGAGGGCGATCGCGACCACACCCAGCATCTTCGTGCTCGGCTGCAGTCCCCAGACATCGTCGGCGAGCCCGAGAATCGCGACGAGGAGCGTCCCGATCAGAATTCCCAGATAGGCGCCGCCGGGCCGGATCAGGAGCGCCGCAGGAACCAGAATCCCTGCAACGATGGCGACGCCTCCGATTCTCGGGAGGGGGCGGCTGTGGACGCGCGGGCGGTCGCTCGCATTCGGATCGTCGACGGCTCCGATCCGCGGTGCGAGCCGCTCGGCGAGCGGTGTCAGCAGCAGGACGATGAGTGCCGCCGAGACGAATCCGAAGACGACGTCGCCCGCGGTCAGAAGCGTCTCGAGCGACTCGGGAAACGACACCCCCGCAGTATCGCAAAGGGGCTCGTCAGCAGCCCCTTTTGGTACGGTTGCCGCTCGTTTTGACCGAGCTTCTTTCGTCCGCGCAGACGTTCGACGACCGCATCGCGACGCGCGAGGCGAGCGTCGGAATCGTGGGGCTCGGCTACGCGGGGCTCCCGCTCGCGATCGCCTTCGCCGAGGCCGGCTTCGACGTCACGGGCGTCGACCTGGACGAGGAGCGTGTGCAGGCGGTCGAGGAACGTCGCTCGTACCTCGTCGACGTCCCGGCCGAGCGCTACGCAAGCCTGGACGGCGAGGTCCACGCGACCGCCGACTACGCTGCGGCCGCCGACCTCGACGCCCTCACGATCTGCGTCCCGACTCCACTGTCGAAGACCCGGACGCCCGACATCTCTCATGTCGTCTCCGCGACCGAGTCGGTCGCCGCAAACCTGCGGCCGGGGCAGCTCGTCGTCCTCCAGTCGACGACGTACCCGGGGACGACCGAAGAGATCGTGCTCCCGATCCTCGAGCGAACCGGCGCGACCGCCGGGACCGACTTCTTCCTCGGCTACGCGCCGGAGCGGGTCGACCCCGGCAACAAGGACTTCACCATCCGGACGACGCCGAAGCTCGTGGCCGGCGTCACCCAGGAGTGCCTTCGGCGAACGGAGCTCCTCTACCGGCAGATCGTTGACGTCGTCGTGCCCGTCTCGCGGCCCATGGTCGCGGAGACCGCAAAGCTCCACGAGAACACGTTTCGCGCCGTCAACATCGCTCTCGCCAACGAGCTCGCGCTCATCTGCGACCGGCTGGGCATCTCGGCCTGGGAAGTGATCGAGGCGGCGGCGACGAAGCCCTTCGCGTTCCTCGCGCACTATCCCGGTCCCGGGCTCGGCGGCGACTGCATCCCCGTCGTTCCCCAGTTCCTCGCTTCACGCGTGCGCGAGTACGGCTACTCGCCGCAGCTGATCGACGCTGCCCACGAGATCAACACGCGCATGCCCGCATACGTCGTCCAGAAGGTAACCGACGCCCTGAACGACCTCGGACGGCCCGTGAAGGGCTCGCGGCTCCTGCTCCTCGGCATGGCCTACAAGTCAGACGTTCACGACACGCGCGAGTCGCCGAGCCTCGAGGTCATGCGCCTGCTCCTCACACGTGGCGGCGACGTCCGCTACTGCGACCCGTGGGTCCAGGAGCTCGAGCTCGACGGAGCCCGGCACGCCACGGTCGAGTGGTCCGCCGAGGAAGTCCGCGACGCTGACTGCGTCGTCGTCCTGACGGCGCACCGCCAGTTCCTCCGGGAACCGCTCTGGGACGAGGCGAGCCTGATCGTCGACGCGCGCAACGTGGTTGCCGACGCGCCGCACGTCCACCGGATCTGACGCCATGATGCTCGTCCTCGGGGCGGGCTATGTCGGCGCGAAGCTCGCGGAGCTCGCCCTCGATGCCGGGGAAGAGGTTGTCCTTGCAGACAACTGGTATGCGACGAGACGGGGACAGCTCGCGCCGCTGGAAGAACGAGGAGCGCAGATCGAGACGGCGGACATTCGCTCCCGTGCTGACCTCGCGCGGCTCTTCTCCCTCCGCCCCGCCCGCGTGTACTTGCTCGCGGCCCAGGCCAGCCGGCCTATCGCCGAGCGCGAGCCCGACTACACGGAGGAGACGAACGTGGCCGGTGTCCGGCGCGTCGCCGAGGCGGCCGCTGAGAACGGAGCGCCGCCGCTCGTCTTCGCCAGCTCGCTCAATGTGTACGGCCGCGAGCTTGCGGGCGAGATCACCGCAGAGCGACCGTACGGGGACCAGGGCGACCTCGCTCATCTCACCAAGGTCTACGGCGAGCTCTGCCTCGGCCTGTTCGCCCGGCGAGCCGGCTTCGATCTCGCCGTCCTCAGGCTCGGGATCGTCTACGGGCCAAGTCGGGTCGAACACGACACGCCCGACTCGCAGACGGTGGTCGACAAGTTCCGCCGGCTCGCCGCGAGAGGAGAGCACCTACCACTGGACGACGACGGGCGAGCCACGATCGGTGTCGTGCACGTCGAGGATGCCGCGCGGATCATGCTCAGCTCGCCCGCCTCGACCGGGGTCACGTTCGCGAACGTCGCCGCCGAGACGATCACGGTCGCGGACGTCGCCGCCCTCATCCGCGGCGAAGAGCCCGCCGGCGCGCCCGCGTTCACCGTCGCATCGCCCTTCACGTACGAGCAGACCCTCCGCGACTATCTACGGCCGTGAGGTTTCTCGTCACCGGAGCGACCGGCTTCCTCGGGTCGCGCTCAACCGAGCTGCTCACGGAGCGCGGTCACGACGTCGTGGCGCTTGCACGCCCACGCGGCGCCGAGCGGGCGCTCTCGGCCCATCTGGACCTCGTTCGCTGCGACGCGGCCGACCCGGCCGCGCGCGACCTCATCGCGGGATGCGACGTGGTCCTTCACTTTGCCGGTGTGCCGGACCCGGCTCGCGCCCAGGCGGACCCCGCGCGCGCGGTCCGCGAGAACGCGGGCGCGACGCTGAACCTCCTCCAGGGTTGCCTGGCCCACAACGCAGGTCTTGTCTACCCGTCTACCGTCCGTGCGGCGAGCAAGCCCCCGCCGGACGCATACGCATTCTCCAAGCGGCTCGGAGAGGAGGCCTGCCGGCTGCACCCGGCCCGCTCGACCGTCATCCGGCTCACATCCGTCTTCGGCCCCGGCCAGGTCGCATGGGAAGGGGCGACGGGCGCGATCGCGCGCTTCGCAGCGTGCGCGCTCGAGGGAGAGCCGATCGTCATCCCTGGCAACCCGGTGCGCGAGCGCGACTTCGTCTACGTCGACGATGTCGTCGCTGCGGTCGAGCGCGTCGTCGAAGGCGGCCGCTGGGGCGAGACGGTCACGCTCGCAAGCGGCGTCTCGACCTCGCTTCTGCGCGCAGCCGAGCTCGTCCGCGCGGCGACAGGCTCGCGCGTCTCGATCGAGACCCCGGGAGGAGAGCTCGCACCCGGTGAAAATGAGAGCTATACGGCCGCCGACGGTGAGGGGCGACTAGCCTTCGACGTCCGTCCGCTCGACGAAGGTATCTCGCGTTATGTCGACTGGCTCAGCCGCCATCCCGCTGCTCAAGGCCGCCCCCGAGGCTGAACAGATCGCCGATCGCCTCGAGGGCGGGCCCTGGCGCGGCCTCGAGCTCGCCCTCGCCCCCGCGCACGTCGGGGACGACCAGGCGGTCGCGCGCGCGATCGAGGTTGTGCGCGAGAGCGCGGCCGCGGACCTTGTCGTCACCG
>JACCYG010000179.1 GCA_013696595.1 Actinomycetota bacterium
GCTCGCGCCTGGAGGACGGGCGCGGGAACGGCGGCGGAGGAGGTCCGAAGGCGAGGCCGGGGGAGGCCAACTCGCCCTCCGCCCTCACGATCGCGTGGTCCGAGCGCCCGCAGTCGTTCGACCCGGCGCACGCCACCGACCGCACGGCGGCGAACGTCCTGCTGAACGTCATGGACCCTCTGGTCAGGCTCGACGAAAACCTGGCACCCGTCCCGAACCTCGCGGAGGGCTGGGAGGTGAGCCCCGACGGGAGGACGATCACCTTCCTCCTTCGGCCGAACGGGCGCTGGACGAACGGTGACCCGGTCAGGGCCGGCGACTTCGCGTTCGCGTGGAAACGCGTGCTCTCGCCGGAGGTCGCGTCGCCTTTCGCGTCGCAGCTCTTCGGCATCCGCGGCGCCGCCGCCTACCACGCGTGCGTGGCAAGGAACTGTTCGGAAGGCGCCGCGGGCGTAGGCGTCTCCGCAGCCGGCGACCATCGGCTCGTCGTCCGGCTGACGTCGCGACAGCCCTGGTTCGCCGCGCAAACGGCGCACCAGGCGTTTCTGGCCGTCGACCGCGGGACGCTCAATCGATTCGGGGACGCGTGGGCCGAGCCGGAGAACTTGGTCACCAACGGCCCGTTTCGCCTCGAGCGGCGCGACGACGACGCGGTCGCCCTCGTCCGGGACCCCGACTGGCGAGGCGCGAGCGGCGTCGACGTGGAGCGGATCGAAGGGCGTGTGATCGAGAACGACATGGGCCGCGTCCAGGCGTTCGACGCGGGAGAGGTCCTCGCACTCGACGGTGCCGGGCTTCCGGCGGCTGACGCTCGCGGTCGACCGCCGGGCGCTGATCGAAAACGTCGCGCAGGGCGACGAGGTCGCTGCGACGGGGCTCACGCCGGTGGTCGGCGACGAAAACGAGGCCGAGACCGAAGCGCGCTCGCGCTGGTCGCCTGCCGACGGCGACCTGGAGGAGGCGAGAGAGGAGCTCGCGCGCGCGACCGTCGTCAAGCGCCGCGTCACCGTCCTGCACGTCGACGGGAGGGAGAACAGACAGGTTGCGACGGCCCTGCAGAACGCCTGGCGCGAGCTCGGAATCCAGACGACGATCCGCTCGCGCCCGGCTGACGGGTACCTCGACTTTCGCGGGCCCCTGTCGGCGACGTCGGTCGACCTGTATCAGGAGGAGTCGGTCGCCTCGGTTCCGGAGCCGATCGGCGGCCTCGCTCTCTGGACGTGCACCGCCGAGGAGAACAAGACCAATTTCTGCGACGCGCGCTTCGACGAGCTCGTCGCGCAGGCGGGCTCGGAGACGTCGACCGCCGCGCGGGTCGATCTCTACGCGCGCGCCGAGGAGATCCTCGTGGGCGCCGACGGCCTTCTCCCCTTCATCCCCGTCTACTGGGAGACGTATCCCAATCTGGAGGCCCTGCAGATCAAGGAATCGTTCTCCGTGAACCCCCTGGGCCAGATCGACTTCTCGGCGGTCGAGCTCCCCTAACCGAACAACACCCCGGTCGTCCCAATACGAGATCCGGTCATGTGTTGAAGGCGTGATCGGCTGACGTAGACTCCGCGCGTCCGATGGCCACTGTCGCCCCTGAGACCACCGAAGCCGCCGTAATCCCGGCTGTAGGGGAGGGGCAGGTCGCAGGCCGCACGCCGCGCCAGCTCTTCTGGGCCCGGTTCAAGAAGGACAGGGCGGCGTTCATCGGTCTCGGGCTCGCGATCCTCCTCATCCTCGCCGCGATCGCAGCACCGCTTTTCGCCCGGATCACGGGCCACGATCCGAGCGAGCTCTTCCAGCGTGACATGACCGACGAGTTCGGGCTTCCCAAGGGCCCGAACAAGGACTTCTGGTTCGGTGCCGATTCGAACGGCCGCGACGTGTTCGTCCGCACGATCTACGGAGCGCGGACGTCGATTCTCGTCGCCTTCGGGGCGACCGCGCTCGCCGTCGTCGTCGGCGTCGTCCTCGGGATCGCCGCCGGCTACTTCGGCGGGAAGATCGACACGGTCATCTCTCGGACGATGGAC
>JACCYG010000202.1 GCA_013696595.1 Actinomycetota bacterium
TCTACCTGAGCGGCCAGGCGGCGATCGAGCACGATCTCGATCCCGTGTTCGCCCATGACCTGAAGATCGGCGAGCTCTACATCGCCATCCCGATTGCGTTCCTGATTCTCGTCTTCGTGTTCGGGACCCTGGCGCTCTTGGTTCCGTTCCTCTTCGCCGCGGCCACTATTCCAGCGACTCTCGCGATCATCTGGATCGTCGCCCACTTCATGGAGCTCACGACGTACCTCCAGAACCTCGTGATGCTGATCGGGTTCGGGATCGCGATCGACTACTCGCTCCTCGTCGTCTATCGCTACCGCGAGGAGCTTCGGTCGGGCGTTTCGAAGGAGGACGCGCTCGTCCGGACGATGGCGACAGCCGGCCGCGCCGTCGTTTTCAGTGGGACGGCGGTGGGAATCGGCCTCGCGCTCATGCTCTTCATGCCGCTGCCTTTCATGCAGGGCTTCGGGGTCGGAGGGCTCGCCATCCCGGTCGTCTCGATCATCGCCGCCGTGACGCTCCTGCCCGTGCTGCTCTACTTCCTCGCCGCGCGACTCGATCGCGTGCGGTTGCTCCCGCGCTCGGTGCTCGACCGGCGCGAGGCCGAAGGGAACATGTGGGCCCGCCTGGCGCGCTCGATCATGCGCCGCCCGGTCGCCTACGCGGCCGGGACGGCCGCCGCGCTCATTCTCCTCGCACTGCCTGTGCTCGATCTCGAGCTGGGGCCGGGTTCGAACAAGGGAATCCCGCAGGATCTCGAGGGCGTCCAAGGGCTGAACATCATCAGCGAGGCGGTGGGCGAAGGCGCGATTGCGCCGACTGCGATCGTCGTCGATACCGGGCGGGCGGGCGGCGCGGCCGAACCGGAGGTTCGAGCCGCCCTGACTCGGCTCGCAGCCGGGCTCGAGGCCGACCCCGAGGTCGCTGCCGTCGACATGGAGGGACCGCTCACAGTCGACGAGACGGGCCGCTACCTGAACGTCCAGGTTACGGGGAAGAGCGAGTACGGCGCTCCGCCGGCGCTCGACTTCGTCCACCGCCTACGCGGAGACATCATTCCGGAGGCGAACTTCCCGGCCGGCACGGAGGTGTACGCGGGAGGTGGTCCGCCCAGCGGCGTCGACTTTCTCGACCTCACGTACGGAGCCTTCCCGTGGCTCGTCCTCGGCGTTCTCGTGCTCACGTACATCCTGCTCCTCCGCGCCTTTCGGTCGATCATTCTTCCGCTCAAGGCGATCGTCCTGAATCTGCTCTCGATCGGCGCCGCCTACGGGCTCCTGACCGCGTTCTTCAAGTGGGGAGGCGCGGAGCAGGTCGGCCTGATCGGTTTCGACCAGATCGAGGGCTGGATCCCAGTGTTCGTGTTCGCGATGGTCTTCGGGCTCTCGATGGACTACGAGGTCTTCCTCGTGAGCCGCATGCGCGAGGAGTGGGACCGGACGAAGGACAACGAGCATGCCGTCTCGCTCGGCCTCGCAAAGACCGGACGGATCGTTACGGCTGCCGGGATGATCATGTTCGCGGCTTTCATGGGCTTCGTAGCCGGCTCGATCGTCGGGCTGCAGCAGTTCGGGTTCGGCCTCGCGATGGCGATCGTCCTCGATGTGACCATCGTCCGCGCCCTGCTCGTGCCGAGTGCGATGAAGCTCTTCGGCCGCTGGAACTGGTGGCTCCCGGCCAATGTTGCGCGGGTCTTTCGCGTGAGGCCGTCGCCCCTGGAGCGAGAGGCTGCGCCCGCAATGAGCCCGAGCGGGCGCTAGTCGTTGCGCTGGCGACGGAGCGCTCGCCCCTAGAATCCGCGGCGATGAACGGCGCTCACTCCGACGCGGCGCAGGCCCTCTCGCTTCGCGGCCGGCCGCGGGCGCCATTTGTTACTCGCGCGAGATTGAAGGTGGACCCAGCCTCCTCCCCGAGGCGATCGTATCGAGGGAGAGCGCGCGTGTGGGTGCCAGAAAGAGTCGAAGGCGTGTCGGGTGTGTACCAGGGCGCCTCGCTCTATGGAGCGGCGTTGTGAGCCTCGCCACCGAGAGCCAGTTGATCGCCCCGCACGGCGGTGAGCTCGTCGACCGCTCCGGCGAGCGGCCGGAGGCGATTGACGAGCTCGAGTGCGTTCGTCTCACGCCGCGCGAGCTCGCCGATCTGGACATGATCGCGTCGGGGGCGCTCTCGCCCCTTACCGGTTTCCTTGGCCAGGCCGACTACGACCGCGTCGTTGCGGAGATGCGCCTGGGGACTGGCCTTCCGTGGGCGCTTCCCGTCTGCCTGGCCGTCACCGGCCCGCCGTCCGGCGACAGAATCGTGTTGAGCGACGAAGCCGACACGCCGCTCGCCGTTCTCGACGTCGAGGAGGTGTACGCGTACGACAAGAAGCGCGAGGCCGAACGCTGCTTCCGCACGACCGACGACGCCCATCCCGGCGTCGCGCGCCTGTACGCGCAGGACGACTTCTACGCCGCCGGGACCGTGACGGTTTTCGCACGCCAGGAGCCGGCCTTCGCAGAGCTTCACAAGGATCCGCGGGAGACGCGTTCTCTCTTTGCGGAGCGCGGTTGGAAGCGCGTGGTCGGCTTCCAGACGAGGAACCCGATCCACCGCGCGCACGAGTACCTGACCAAATGCGCGCTCGAGACCGTGGACGGCCTTCTGATCCATCCGTTGGTGGGCCAGACGAAGTCGGACGACGTCCCGGCGGCCGTTCGCGTCCAGGCCTACCGCGCCCTGCTCGAGAGCTACTACCCCGAGGACCGCGTCGTCGTCTCCGCCTTCCCGGCCGCGATGCGCTACGCCGGCCCGCGCGAGGCGATCTGGCATGCGATCTGCCGCAAGAACTACGGCTGCTCGCACTTCATCGTCGGCCGCGACCACGCCGGCGTCGGCGACTACTACGGGAGCTACGACGCGCAGGAGATCTTCGACGAGTTCGAGCCGCACGAGCTGGACATCGAGCCGATGTTCTTCGAGCACGCGTTCTGGTGCCGCGTCTGCGGCCAGATGGCGACGCCGAAGACGTGCCCTCACGGTGGGGACGACCACGTCTTCCTCTCGGGAACCAAGGTCCGCGAGCTGCTCTCCCGTGGGGAGCTTCCGCCCGCGGAGTTCACGCGGTCCGAGGTTGCCGAGATTCTCACCGAGGCCTACAGGCGGGATTGAGATCCGGCGCTCGTTGCCGGACGTCGATGACCTGGGAGCTCACGTTGACAGGCCTCGCGATCGGCGCCCTCGTCGGTGTGACGGGGATGGGCGGCGGGAGCCTGATGACGCCCGTCCTGGTGCTCGTCTTCGGGTTCAACGTCCTCGTCGCTGTGGGGACGGACATCCTCCACGGCGCGATCTTCAAGACGATCGGCGCCTGGCGTCATCGCGCGCTCGGCCACGTGCACGCGCGCATGACCTTCTGGCTGGCGGCCGGGTCGGTGCCGGCGTCGATCGGCGGGGTTTATGTCGTCGAGCTCCTCCAGCGAAGCTACGGCGAGGACGTGAACGACGTCGCGAGCGTCATCCTCGGCGGCGCGCTCATCCTCGGCGGGACCGGAATCCTTCTGCGCACGCTCGTCAGGCCCAAGCCGACGGACAACCGACCTTACATCCTGCGGAACCGTGACCGGGTTCTCGCCGTAATAGTCGGGCTCGTCGGCGGCTTCATCCTTGGATTGACCTCCGTCGGGAGCGGGACCTTCTTCGGCCTCATGCTCATCGTCCTCTTTCCGCTCACGGCCGCGAAGATCGTGGGGACGGACATCTTCCACGCAGCCGTGCTCCTCTGGGCAGCCGGCCTCACGCATCTCTGGGCGGAGAACGTCGACCTCGAGGCGACCGCGTGGCTCGCCGCCGGCTCGATCCCAGGCGTTGTCCTCGGAAGCCACTGGACCGCGCGCCTGCCGGAGCGGGCGATCAGGATTGCTCTCGCCGTCGTCCTCCTACTGGCCGGTGTCAAGCTCGCCGGCGTAATCCCCGGCTTCTAGCGGACGTGCTCTCGCGACTCTTCCAGTCGCCCGAGGACCGCACCGGCGTGCGGCGCGCGACACTGACTGGGCTCGTCATCGCGCTCCTCGCCGGCACGACGGGTGCGTTCGCGCTGACCGAGGCGCTCAAGCTGGAACGGCGCCCCCTGACGGTGGTGAGGCTCGATCGCGTCTTCTCTCCCACGTGCGGATGCCCCAGGAGCATCGCGCGTCTCGCCTTCAAGCTGCGGGACGCGGATACAGTCGACGCTGTCATCGTCGACGGGGAGGGCAAGCCTGTGCGTGCTCTGCTCGTGGGGGCCGCGCGAGCGGCAGGGGTCATGCGGCTGGTCTGGGACGGGACCGACGACCAGGGGACGCTCGCACCGGACGGAAGCTATCGCCTCCAGATCCGGATGCACGAGGGCGATCGGACGATCGAATTCGGGAGAACGATTCGGATCGACACGGCGCCGCCCGAAGTTGCCGTGGCCGCGGTTCGGCCGCGGCTGCTCTCGCTGAGTGGAGCACAAGGGAACCAGGCGATCACAGTGACATACTGGTTGACCGAGTCATCGTTGCCCATCCTCCTTGTCGACGGCACGGCGGCTGTTCGCGGGACGCTCAGCGCTCGGGGGAGGCAAGCGCTCGAGTGGGGAGGCGAGTTTCGCGGGCGGCGGCTCCGTCTCGGCCGACACGTTCTCGCGCTCCGCGTGCGAGATCGCGTCGGCAACGTGGTCACGACGCGCCCGCTCGTCATCCGCGTAGTCCGCTGAGCAGCCTTAGAGGTCCTCTTCCGCGACCTCATTCTCGCCGACGTCGAGGAACCGCGTGTATGCCTCTATGACGGTATCGGGGTCATCCCACATCGCGATACGGCCCTTGTTCAACCAGATGACCTCGTTACAAAGCTCGCGGATGCTGCGGAGGGCATGGCTGACGATCAGGATCGTGCCGGCCTGGGCGCACAGCTCACGCATCTTCTCGACCGACTTGCGCCTGAAGCGGGCATCGCCGACGGAGAGTGCCTCGTCGATGAGCAGGATCTCGGGCTCCATGTTGACCGCGACCGAGAAGGCGAGTCGTCCATACATCCCCGACGAGTACGTGCGCATGGGGAGATCCATGAAGTCCCCGAGCTCCGCAAACTCCGCGATCTCGGCGTACTTGTCCTTGAGCTGGCTGCGCGTCAAGCCTGCCGCGAGCCCGCCGAGGACGACGTTTTCCCGTCCAGTGAGCCGTGCGTTGAAGCCGACACCAAGTGCGAGCAGCGTGCTGACGCGGCCGTTCACCTCCACCCGCCCCTTCGTCGGCGGCAGGATGCCCGCGACGGTCCGCATCAGGGTGGACTTGCCGGCGCCGTTGACGCCGATGACGCCGAGCACCGAGCCGTGCGGGACCTCGAACGACACGTTCTTGACCGCGTGGACCTGGCGCACCAAGCGTCGTCGGCGACCGAGTCGTATGAGCGTTCGCTTCAACGTCGGCCGCTTCTCGTACGTTGCCCGATAGGTGACCGAGAGG
>JACCYG010000190.1 GCA_013696595.1 Actinomycetota bacterium
ACGCTGAAGGCGGATGCCTTTGGCCTCGTCGAGCGCCCCTTGCTCTTGCTCGAGCTCCGCTCGAATCCGCGCGTCCGCTTCGGCACGCTCGGCGTCGCGCTTCTCGAGCTCCGCCCGGGCTACCCGATCGCGCGCGACGGCCTTCTCGGACGCGCTCAGGGACGCCCTTCCCCCATTCTCCGGGGTTCGAAGTGTCAAAGTGTCAGGATCGCTGTGCTGGTGCGGGATCCCGCTGTTTTTCGAAGTGTCAGGAGAAGGCTCGGCTGACACTTCGGAAATCGCCTCAACCCCGCATGGCTGCTGGGGTTCTGACACTTTGACACTTTGAACGAGGTATCTACGGAAGGGATCCTCGAAGGACGAGGCCAGATAGACCCTGCGGGTCCCGTTTGAATGTGGGCAGACACCGAACGGCCGGAGCAGGTCCGCGAGCTTCCGCTGGGTGAGTGGCCTCCCCCTGGTGAACTCGGCCCAGGGCGACTCGGGAAGGTCGTTGAGTGCGGCGACGAGCGCCGCGGAGGGCACCTCAACCAACCCGTCGATGATGGGGGTGATGTCCTCGAGGAGCTTGATCCCGAGCGAGTCGTCGTTGCTCGCGGAAGTCCTGCTGAGGGCGGTCGCCTCCCACGCGAGCTTGACCCACCGATCGCCGGCGAGCTCCGCGATCGCGACCAGCGGCTCCCATACGTCTTCGGCCCGGTCGCTCAGGTTGGGCGGAAGCGCCGGGACGCTCTCCGCGAGCTGGTCGACGTGGAGACTGCCCCAGGAACAGAGGTCGATGTAGATCGGCTCCGCGAGCTCGTCGGCCTGCCGCTCGCGGAACTTCTCGACGGTCTCCCCGGGCCCGCGCCGCTTCAAGACGATCGGGATCGACCGGCTTGCCACCGTGTCGGGCAAGTTGCCGAGCCCCGCGAGCGCCTTCGGGCAGTAGGTGGAGAAGTTCCGCACGTCCCAGTCGCCGCCGGCCTTGACGCTGATGGTCGCGGCTCCCCCGCGGCGGTAGCCGGAGTTGAGCACGGACTGGAAGGCCGCGATGAACTCCTTGTCCCGCTTGAACGAGTTGTCCGACTCGTCGTAGAGGAGCGTCGGGCTCTTCGTGTCGACGTAGCGGACCAGTGCCGCCGCCGAGGTGCTGCTCGTCATCCAGGGCGAGGCGACCAGCCTCTTCAGGACTTCGAGGAGTCGGGTCTTCCCTGACTCGGGGACGGCGGACGTGATCGCCAGGTACGGCGTCGAGAAGGCCGCGTCCATGACGTGCGTGTGCAGCGTCCAGAGCGAGCTCGCGGTCAGCTCGAGGCGCCCGAGCGCGACGTAGCGCGCGATGAACTCCTCCACGCGGTTCAGGAGGATGGCGGTCTCGTTCATGCCGCCCTCCCCTCAAGTGGGAACCGGCGGTCGATCTCGGTCACCGAGAAGTCCCGGAGCTGGCGAGCGTTCTCCAGCTCGAGGAGGAGATGGAGGTACTCGGACTGGAGCGCGGTGTATGAGCGCCAGAGGCTCCTATAGCTCGTCTCGAGCTCCAAGAACTCGTCGATCCAGCTAAGCGCGAGGACGTTCACGCCGCCCGCCTTCGCTGCCACGCTTGAGTCGCCAGGGCGGCAACATCTCGCGCGAGAGGCGGGGCGTGTTCGAGCCAGTCCGCGAGCCGCTTCGCCTCGCTCTCGCTGAGAGCGTCCACGTAGGCCTCAACGTCGCCTTCGAGGGGGACGCGGACGACGAGGGCCGGAACGCTCATGCCGCCGCCCGTCGCCAGCGCGCCTCACGGCGAAGCTCGTGCGCGAGCATCCGCCGGGAGGCGAAAATCAGGAAGTTCCAGCTACCGCTAGGCGGAGGTTCTGGTGGTGAGTCGTCGCCGCTTGATGAGGCGGGCGCGCGTGCGCGGCGCCGCGCCGAACGAACGTTGCGCCGCGGCTGTCGCGAGCGCGCTCGCAGATGCGGCGTCGCGGTCACGGGAAGTCGCCGTTGCGATCGGCGCGCGAGCAGGTCGACGCGACGAATGCGCACCCTGGCCCCGTCGATCGCCGGTTGTAGGCCGTCCTCGAACTCGCGATTTGCCTTCAGCTGCGCGACGAACTCCTCGTCGGGCGCGTCGAAGTCGATCGTGTCGGCGTGCGCCACACATTCGCCGAGCAAGTCGAGGAGACGCCGCCGCGAAGCGTGGACAGCGGCTACGTCACGAGGTTCCACGTCGTTCTCCGGGCTCGCGTATTCACGACCCAAGAATAGGCAGGACGAGCGGACGGCCAAGCGTGCGCGCGCCAGAACGCCGAAACCCGCCGAAGCGGGTTCCAGGCGGTGAATCGTCGCGAGCGGAGCGACGTTGGACTAAGCATAACCGGCGCCGGGGACGTTATTGCCTAACGGGTGAAAACCGCGTACACGGGAGAGCACGTCCCGTTACTCCGAAAACGGAGGAACGGGACGAAGGGACGCTCCCGACGAGCAGGCCGCGGAGACTCGTAGGCGTCGGTCGCACGACGGTTGCATCGGCGAAGGCGATCCGACGCGGAGTAAAAGGTACGCCGTTTTCGGCGTACCTTTTACAGGGGGGTGAGGCGACCGAGAAGGCCGCGGAGCTCGTCGGCGTCGGTCGCACGGCGGTCGCGCAGTTCATCCG
>JACCYG010000219.1 GCA_013696595.1 Actinomycetota bacterium
CCGACCGCTTGACGCATCGCCCCTCCGAGCTCTCCGGCGGCCAGCAACAGCGCGTCGCGATCGCACGGGCGCTCATCTCGCGGCCGACCGTCATGTTCGCCGACGAGCCGACGGGCAACCTCGACTCAGCGACGAGCGCAGAAATCCTCGCGCTGCTCGATGACTCCGTGAAGACGTACGGACAGACGACGATCATGGTCACGCACGACGCGAATGTGGCCGCGATCGCCGATCGCATCCTCTTCCTCGCCGACGGACGGATCGTGCGCGAGCTCACCGAGGCGGACGCGCATCAGGTCCTGACGACGATGGAAGAGGTCAGCCGCACTTGATCTCGGTCGCACTGAGGGGGCTGGCCGGGAGGAAGCTCCGCTCGGCGCTCACGGCCCTCGCGATCGTCCTCGGCGTCGCAATGGTGAGTGGCACCTACGTCCTCACGGACACGATCGACAAGGCCTTCAACTCGATCTTCCAGGAGTCGTACGCGGGGACGGACGCCGCGGTGACGGGGCGCGCCGCCGACCTCGACTTCGCCGGCGACACGGTCGAGGCGCCCCCGGTCGCCGCCGCCATTCTCGAGCGGATCCGCGCACTCCCGAGCGTCGAAGCAGCCTCCGGGTCGGTGATCGACCAGACGAGCACGAAGATCCTCACGAAGGACGGAAAGGCGGTCAATACGAATGGCGCGCCGTCGTTCGGCTTCGGGATCGATCCGGCCCAGACGCGCTTCAACCCCCTGCGCCTCCGCGAGGGACGCTGGCCGACCGCCGACAACGAGGTCGTCATCGACGCCGCGACGGCCGAGAAAGAGGGCTACGGGGTCGGCGACACGGTCAAGATCGCGACGAACGAGCCCGTCCGGTCCTTCCAGCTCGTCGGGCTCGCCCAGTACGGCGACGTCGCCTCGCTCGGGACCGCGACCTTTGCCGTCTTCACGATCCCGACTGCGCAGAGCCTGCTCGATCGCGAAGACAAGTACGACGCGATCTCGGTTGCAGCGAAGGCGGGCGTCACACCGCAGGAGCTGGTCCGTGAGATCCGACCGATCCTGCCCGAGACGGCTCAGGTGCGGACCGGAACCCAGCAGGCGGACGAGGATTCTCAGCAGGCGGAGTTCACGAAGTTCATCCGGTACTTCCTCCTGGCCTTCGCGGGGATTGCCCTTTTCGTCGGCGCATTCGTCATCTTCAACACGCTGTCGATCACGGTTGCGCAGCGAACTCGCGAGTTCGCCACCCTGCGGACGATCGGCGCGTCGCGCCGCCAGCTTCTGACCTCGGTCGTTCTCGAGGCGCTCGTCGTCGGCATCCTCGCCTCGGTCGTCGGCCTCTTCGCCGGTGTCGGGCTCGCGTACGGCCTGGACGCACTCTTCGCGGCGCTCAACCTCGACCTGCCGTCGACGGGGCTTGTGTTCGCACCTCGCACCGTCATCGTCTCGCTGCTCGTGGGCACGGTCGTGACGCTGCTGGCAGGGGTCTTCCCCGCGCTTCGCGCGACGCGCGTCCCTCCCATCGCGGCCGTCCGCGAAGGGGCGACGCTCCCGCGCTCCCGCGTCGCGCCCTTCGCCCCGTACATCGCTCTCGTCGCCGTCGCGGGCTCGATCGCGCTTCTCGCCTACGCGACGCTCAAGGACGACGTCGCGACGGTCAACCGGCTGCTCTCGATCGCCGTCGGGGTCATCCTCCTCTTCCTCGGCGTGGCCCTTGTCTCCTCACGTCTCGTGCGCCCGCTCGCCGTTGTCGTCGGCTGGCCCGCACGGCTCATCGGCGGCGCGGCGGGCAAGCTCGCGCAGGGGAACGCGAAGCGAAATCCGGGGCGCACGGCGGCGACGGCCGCGGCCCTCATGATCGGCGTGGCGCTCGTCACGTTCGTGGCTGTGCTCGCGAACGGCATGAAGGCGTCGAATCGCGGCGCGATCGAGGACCAGGTGAAGGCCGATTACGTCGTCACGTCACAGGACGGCTTCACTCCCTTCGTCGCAGGCGCAGGAGATGCGATCGCTCGCGCCGAGGGAATCGAAGTGGCGACGAGCGTCCGCGCCGAGCTCGGCAAGGTCGGCGACACGGCGAACTACGTCACCGGAATCGAGCCGAAGT
>JACCYG010000207.1 GCA_013696595.1 Actinomycetota bacterium
GTGTGAGGACGCGTTCCACGCGGGAGTACGCTAACGGCGTGCCCGTGCGAGTCCGCTTCGCGCCGAGCCCTACCGGCTTCCTGCACATCGGCGGCGTGCGAACCGCGCTCTTCAACTGGCTCTTCGCACGGAACGCCGACGGCGAGTTCCTGCTCCGGATCGAGAACACAGACCGAGGCCGGGAGGTGGAGCAGTCCGTCGAGCAGATCCAGCGCTCCCTTTCCTGGCTCGGTCTCGACTGGGACGGCGAAGTCGCGTTCCAGCTCGACCGGCTCGAGCGCCACCAGGAGGCCGCCCGGGCCCTCGTCGGCGAGGGTAAGGCGTACGAGGACGAGGGGGCGATCCGGTTCCGCATGCCCGACGAGGGGACGACGAGCTGGGACGACGTGATCAAGGGCCGGATCGAGTTCCCAAACGAGAAGCTCGAGGACGTCGTCCTCCTACGCTCGGACGGGCGCCCGACGTACAACTTCGCCTCGCCGCTCGACGACGCGGAGGACGCCATCACGCACGTGATCCGGGGCGACGACCACGTCTCGAACACGCCGAAGCAGATCCGGATCCTCGAGGCGCTCGGCGCACCGCTCCCTGCGTATGCGCACGTCCCGATCGTCCTCGGAACCGACGGCCGGCGCCTCTCGAAGCGCCACGGCGCCGTCTCCGTCGAGGAGTTCCGCGCCGAGGGCTACCTGCCCGAAGCGCTTATGAACTACCTCGCGCTCCTGGGGTGGAGCTACGACGACCGAACGGAGCTCTTCCCGCGCGACGAGCTCGTCCGCGTGTTTACGCTCGACCGTGTCGGCGCGGCCCCGGCGACTTTCGATTACTCGAAGCTCGAGCACCTGAACGGCGTCTACCTACGGGCGCTCCCGCCGGAGGACTACGCCCACCGGCTGTTCGCATACCTGCGCGAGACGGGCTTCGAAGGGGACGAGGAGACGGTTCGCGCGGCCGCGCCGCTCGTCCAGGAGAAGATCGCGAGGCTCGGCGAGTTTCCGAGCTTTGCCGGCTTCCTCTTCGAGCCGGTCGCGCCCGACCCCGTCCTACTGGACGGAAGCGCCCCAGTGCTGGCTGAGGCTCGCGAGACGCTCGCGGGCGTCGACCCGTTCACAGCCGAGCAAATCGAGGCCGAGCTTCGGTCGCTGGCGGAACGGCTCGAGCTCAAGCCGCGGCAGGCCTTTCAGCCGATCAGGCTCGCGGTGACCGGATCGACGATCTCGCCTGGCCTCTTCGAGAGCATCGAATTGCTCGGACGGGACGAGACGCTCGCGCGCCTCAGCGCTGCGTCTGGACCCGGCTCGCCGCCGGATGCTTCGTAGCGAGATGCCGCTCGAGTGCCGCCTCGAAGGTCCGCCAAGCGCTGCGCCTGAACTCGCTCGTCGGTTCGGGCACACGTCTTCGGAATACTGTTCGCAACCCAGCCACCATGGTTTCTCGCTCGCTTTCGGCCATTCCCCGGCCTGCCGCCAGCACGGCGCTCTGTTCTGGAAACTCAACGTGCCTGCGGGAGCGGCGGTTACGGCTCGGCCCGACTTAAGGGCTCAGCTCGGAAGGCGACTCAGTGCTTCGTTCCGAAAGGGGATCTAAGGCCGAAAGAGGATGAAGCCGCCTGCGAAGAGCGCAAGACCGGCGGCCCAGAGCGGCCAGGCCGCGAGTACAGCTCCCGCGGTGAAGACGATGGCCCCGACAACGATCAGGGTCGCCGCGGCGATTGCGGCAACGGGCAAGCTTGTCTCGTCGGACGCTTCCTCGGGCTCCTCCGAAGGCTCAGGTGCGCCGAGCTCGAGCGGGTAGCGCTCGAGCGCACGCAGGCGCGCGAGGCGGACACGGAAGAGGGCGCCGCGCCATTCGGGCAAGAGGCGCTCGACGAGGTCGTCATCCGTCTCGGCGAGGGCGGACGCCACCTCGGCCGTTGCGTCCCGGGCCTGCGAGAGTGCGGCGACAAGGTCCGCGTGCACGGGCTCGGCTCCGATCGGCGGCTGGATCCCGAGCGCCAGCTCCGCGCCGGCGTGAAGTGCGTACTGGAGTGACGGAAGCTCTTCCTGCGCCTCGTACGCGATCTGGTCGGCCGGCGACTCGGCGATGCGTTCGAGCCGTGCAAGCGCGGTCCCGAGGCGCTGCCACAAACCCGCGACGGCCGAGGCGTACGCTCCCCGCTCGCCGATCCGAACGGTCCGTTCCATTCGCCTCCGATCATACCCCGCTACACTCGGGCTCGATGGTTCGCCCAGACCATCGGACGATCGTCATCGCGGACGACGATCCCGCGCTGCGTCTGCTCTGCCGCGTGAACCTCGAGCTCGAGGGCTACCGCGTGGTCGAGGCCGAAAGCGCTGCGGAACTCGACGGCACGCTCGCGGCCGAGGAGGTGGCGCTCATCCTCCTCGACGTCCATTTCGGCGCCGACGACGGCGTCGAGGTCGCGCGACGCCTCCGCGCGACGTACCCGGATCTTCCGGTCGCGTTCTTCAGCGGGACCCAGCCCGAGCTCTCCGAGGACGCCCGCGACGTTGCGGACGGCTTCATCCCGAAGCCCTTCACGCTTGAGAATCTGAGCGAGACCGTACAGCGGCTCGCGCGCGGCTAGTAAGCCCTTCCTCAGGCGCAAGGACGTGTGAGCGCCACCGCACGGTCCCCAGCATGATCGCAATCGCCGCGAACCCGACGACGACGTTCAGCGCCACGGTTGCGAGCTGCATTCCGACGCTGAAGCTGAGGACGGCACTCCGCGCGGCCGTGCCCGCGAGGGCGAAGACGAGGACGGCCTGCTGCGTGCCGGCCCCTCCGGGCGTGAACGGAAGCGTCGTCGCAAGTCCCTGAACGACGAGGACGGCGAGCACCGTCTCCGGCGTGGCGGCGATGTGGAAGGCCTCGAGAAACCAGAAAACAGCGACGACACGCATGACCCAGCTCGCCGCCTGCCAGACGAGGACGCGCGCGGTGAAGGCCCGCCAGTCGTCGAG
>JACCYG010000208.1 GCA_013696595.1 Actinomycetota bacterium
CCTCGTGCGCCTGTTCGCCGGCGACCGCATCTACAACATCATCGAGCGGTTCAAGTTGCCTGAGGACGAGCCCATGGTCCGCGCCGACGAGAACGATCTCATCTACAAGAACAAGGAAGCGAAGTACCGCGCGACGATTGCGGACATCACGGAGCGCCACGACGCCGGCCAGCCGATCCTCGTCGGAACGATCTCGGTCGAGGTGTCCGAGCATCTCTCGCAGCACCTGACCCGTCAGGGGATCCCGCACAACGTCCTGAACGCCAAGCAGCACGAGCGCGAAGCGGAAATCATCAAGGATGCCGGGCAGCCCGGCGCCGTCACGATAGCGACGAACATGGCCGGCCGCGGGGTCGACATCAAGCTCGGCGACGGGGTTCGCGAGCTCGGCGGTCTCTACGTGCTCGGAACGGAGCGCCACGAGTCACGCCGGATCGACAACCAGTTGCGGGGCCGCTCGGGCCGTCAGGGCGACCCGGGCGAGTCGCGCTTTTACCTCTCGGCCGAGGACGACCTCGTGCGCCTGTTCGCCGGCGACCGCATCTACAACATCATCGAGCGGTTCAAGTTGCCTGAGGACGAGCCCATGGAGGCGGCGATCCTCTCTAAGCAGATCGAGAACGCGCAGAAGAAGGTCGAGGAGCAGAACTTCGTCGCGCGGAAGAACGTCCTCAAGTACGACGATGTCATGAACGTCCAGCGGCAGGTGATCTATGCGCAGCGGCGCGCCGTGCTGGAGGGAGAGGACCTGTCGGAGGAGATCGGGAGCTGGATCGACGGGCTCGTCGAGGCGATCGTCCTCCAGAACACGGAGTCGGATTACCAGGAGGAATGGGATCTCCCGGCTCTCCTCCAAGAGATGGAGTCGCTCTACACGACCGAGATCAAGCTCGAGGAGCTCCAGGGGCAGAGCCTCACACGCGAAGAGCTCGTCGAGGAGTTCCAGGAGGACGCTCGCGATGCTTACGCTGCGAAGGAGGAGGATCTGGGGCCAGAGCTCACGCGCGAGATCGAGCGGTTCCTCATCCTCCAAGTCGTCGACGCGCGCTGGCGCGAGCACCTGGACTCGATGGAGTACTTGCGGGAGGGCATCCACCTGCGCGCGATGGCGCAGAAGGACCCGCTTTCCGAGTACCGCGCGGAGGGGCACACGCTCTTCGAGGAGCTCACGAGCACGATTCGGGAGGAGGTCCTCCGCTATCTGTTCCACGTCGAGCTCGAGCGCGAAGAGGCCGAGCGCTTGCGGCCCCCTGCGGCGGCGGGCGACGGCAACCTCGTGTACGAGCACGAGTCACTCGCGGGCTCGGAGGCGATCATGGCCGCCGGCGCGGGCGAGGCGGCCGTCGGCGGAGCTGTCGCCGGTGCGACCGCAGTCGCCACGGCTGCGCCGCGTGTCGCTTCCGAGTGGGATCGAGTCGGGCGCAACGATCCGTGCCCTTGTGGCTCGGGCAAGAAGTTCAAGAAGTGCCACGGCGCGTAGCGCGGCTTCGACGCACTAGGCGCTAGGGAAGCTCCCCGGCGGCGGTTCACGTGACGCTTTTCGAGTTCATGCTCGACCGGCTTTCGCCCGCGCCAGCGCGCGTCCTTGAGGTGGGCTGCGGGCGCGGCTACGACGTCGTCGGGATCGACCCCGAGGCTCCGGAGGCTCGCAGGAACTCAGCGCGGCGCTCGCGAACTTGTCGCGCTGCTCGAGCCGGGCGACGTTCTGGTCGTGAACGAGTTCGCTCGGGACCGCGCGGACGAGCCAACGGCCGACTGGCACTACGGTCAACGTGACATCCTCGCCGCCGTGCGAGGCGAGCGCTGTGAGCACGCGAGTGAGCCGCCGCTCGTTCGCTGGCGCAGCGACCACGGCGATCTGAATCGGTGTGCAGACATGCGGCCCGCGCTCGACGCGGAATTCGAGGAGCGACATTTCTCGTGGGAGCCCTATCTCCATGACGAGCTCGGGAGCATCGTGGGCGAGACGCTCGGGCGAGGCCTCGTCGAGGCGAGCGCGATCCGGCCGGTCGGATTCGGCTACGTCGGGACGCCCCGCTAGCGCGTGCTCGCGGCCGTGAGGCGACGATCGAGCTCGTCCGGGTCGACGGTGGCCACGGCGACGATCTTTCGCCGCGAGGTCTGCCCGGAGACATCGACACGTCATCTCGCCGGACGGCCAAGAGCCTCGCGAGGAAAGCGCGGAGCTCCTCGTTCGCCTGCCCATGTTCGGGCGCTGCTGCGATTCGCACTTTCCAGCCGTCGCCGAACCGGCCGACGAGGTCGCTCTCTCTTGCGCTCGCCGAGACGGTGACGACGATTCGAGACACGGGAGGCGGGCACGCTACCATCGGGTCGATGGCAGAGCGCGCAGCGGTCGAGCGAGACCTGGAGGAGATCGGGACCCAGCTTTCCTGGGTCCGTGATTACCTTTGACCCGGATGCGCTTCGCTCCCGCGTCGCCGAGCTCGAGCGCGAGATGGGCGAACCGAGTTTCTGGGACGACCAGACCCGGGCAGCCAGGATCTCTTCCGAACAGTCTCGCCTGACGCGTCGCCTCGAGCGCTACGACCGTCTGAGCAGCGAGGCTAAGGACCTTCGCGAGTTCGCCGCGCTGGCGTCCGAAGACGGGGACATCGAAGAGGTCGATCAGAACGTCCAGGCGCTCAGGCGCGAGCTGGAGCGCCTCCAGGAGGACGCGCTGTTCACCGGCGAGTACGACGCGGGCGACGCCGTCGTCTCGATCCACGCAGGCACCGGCGGCACCGACGCACAGGACTGGGCCGAGATCCTGCTTCGCATGTATCTCCGCTGGACGGCCGACCGCGGCTTTCGAACAGCGGTCGTGGAGGCCTCACCGGGAGAGGAGGCCGGTCTGAAGTCGGCGACCTTCACGGTTCACGGCGAGAACGCCTACGGGATCCTGAAAGCGGAGCGCGGAGTTCACCGGCTCGTGCGCCTTTCGCCGTTCGACCAGGCCCATCGGCGGCACACGTCGTTCGCGCAGGTGATCGTGAGCCCGCTCGTCTCGGAGGACGTCGATCTCGACGTCGACGAAGGGGATCTGCGGATCGACACGTACCGCGCCAGCGGTGCGGGCGGTCAGCACGTGAACAAGACCGATTCGGCTGTCCGGATCACCCACGTTCCGACGGGGATCGTCGTGCAATGCCAGAACGAGCGCTCCCAGCTCTCGAACCGGCAAACCGCGATGCGGATCCTGAAGAGCCGCCTGGCCGAGCACGAGGAGGAAAAGCGTGAGGCCGAGCTCGCGAAGGAGCGCGGCGTCGTCATGGATACCGGCTTTGGGAGCCAGATCCGGAGTTATGTCCTCCACCCGTACCAACTCGTGAAGGATCACCGTACGAACGTGGAAGAGGGAAACGCCCAGGCCGTCCTCGACGGGAGGCTCGACGAGCTGATCCACGCCTACCTTCTCGCCAAGGCGGCCGGGACCGTCGCCTAGCTGTAGTTCCCAGACACGTTGTTGA
>JACCYG010000248.1 GCA_013696595.1 Actinomycetota bacterium
TCGAAAAGGTCGCGGACCTGTCGCTCGAGATCGAGTCGCACGTGCTCGAAGGGCTCGCGATCGAAATCTCGAGCGAGTTCACGCGACGTACGACCGTGATCCGCCTCGTAGGCGGCGGCGAGGAGGGTATCGGCGAAGACGTCACCTACGACGGCGACGCGCAGCTCGCGTTCCAGGAGGATGGGGCCGCTCTGCCTCTCGCCGGCCGCTACACGCTGACGACCTTCTCCGAGCGTCTCGACCAGCTCGAGCTCTTTCCGGACGGCGGCGCGTCCCGCGCGGCGTTCGCGGACTACCGGCGCTGGGCGTTCGAGAGCGCTGCCCTCGACCTTGCGCTACGTCAAGCGGGCCGCTCGCTCGCCGACGCTCTCGCCCGCCAGGCGCGTCCCGTCCGCTTCGTCAACTCGCGCCGGCTCGGCGAGCCGCCGTCCGCGGAGCCGCTTCGGCGCTGGCTCGAGCTCTATCCGGGTCTGCGCTTCAAGCTCGACGCCACGAGCTCGTGGGACGAGGGTCTCATTGCAGAGATCGCCGAGCTCGGAGTCGTGGATTCGATCGACCTTAAGGGAGCCTATGAGGGCACCCCCGTCGACCAGGGCGCCGACCCCGCCCTCTACGAGCGCGTCGCGGAGGGGTTCCCGGACGCGTGGATCGAGGACCCCGCGCTCACGGCCGAGACGGACGCCGTGCTCGCATCGCACCGCGACCGCGTCACATGGGACGCGCCCATCCATGCAGTGGCCGACATCGCGGCGCTCCCGTTCCCTCCCAAGACGATCAACGTAAAGCCGTCGCGCTTCGGAAGCGTGCGCGCGCTCTTCGAGGCCTACGACTACTGCGCCGACCGGGGTATCGCGCCATACGGAGGCGGCCAGTTCGAGCTCGGGCCCGGGCGCGGGCAGATCCAGTACCTCGCCTCCCTCTTTCACGCGGACGCTTCCAACGACGTCGCGCCGGGTGGCTACAACGCTTCCGACCCGGTTCCCGGGCTCCCGGCGAGCCCCCTTGCTCCTAGCTTGGCCCTGACCGGGTTCAGGTGGAACTAGGGCGGCGAGCGGTCACTCGGTTCCGACCTCGTAGCCCTTGTCCTTGAGGTCGTTGCTCGCTTCCTCGAGCTTCTTGACCGAGTCGAGGCTCCCGGCGTCGGTCGCGAACTCGTTGATCGCGCCCTTGTCGCCGTCGTCGACCGCGTCCTTGAACTCTTCGAGGTCGTCTGAGAGAGCGCGCATCCCGTCGACAAGCTTGGTGTGCGCCGCCTCCACGTCCTCAGGCGGCGTGACACCGTCGAGCTGATCGCCGGCCGAGTTCAGCTCCTCCTGGATGTTCCCGATCTCGTCGGCGACGGCGTCCAGCGAGCCGGAACCCGAGCCAACCTGCTGGAGTGAGTCGCCGAGCCCCTCAAACGCCTGCTCGATCTTGAGGATCGCGGAGTCGAGCTCTTGCTGGTACGCGTCCTTCGAGAGGCGATCGCCACCCCCACAACCAGCCGCGAGGACGACGGCCGCCGCGCACAGGATCATCGTCCACCGGGCCATCCGCGTCCTCCCCTTCGGGTTGCCACAATCCTCCCTCGCCGTGGCGTCGTGAGTCAACCGCGCGGTAGAGAACGACGCGAGACGGGGAGACTCCTCTCGATGGCCGAGCACGTCGTCATGATCTGGAGCGACTACATCTGACCGTATTGCTACGTCGGCCTCGAGCGGGCCGGCTGGCTCTCGCGCCGGTTCGGCGCGCAGGTGGAATGGCTTCCCTTCGACCTCCATCCCGAGTACCCACCGGAGGGCGTGCCGCGCACCGACCTCGAGAAGCGCTACGGCCCGGGCGTCAACGACCGGACGCGCGCGACGATCGAGGCGACGGGCTGGACGTACAACCCGCCCGAGACGATCCCGAACTCACGCCGCGCGCTCGCCGTCACGGAGCTCGCCCGCGACCGCGGGCTACACGAGCCCGTGCACGACCGTCTCATGCACGCCTACTGGTCGGAGGCGGCCGATCTGGGTGACGAGGAGGTTCTCCTCGCTCTCGTAGGGGCGGCCGGGCTCGATCCCGAGGAGGCACGCGAGGCGCTGGAGGACGACACCTTCGTCGACCGGGTCCTCGAATCCACGAAAACAGCGAACATGCACGGCATCAACGCGATCCCCGCCTTCGTCTTCGACCACCGGTTGCTCGTCATGGGCGCGCATCCGCATGAAACCTTCGAACAGGCGATCGAGCTCTTGGAACGAGAGGAGACCTAAATGTGGAAGCTGCTCTTCCTGGCCCGCCGCGGGTGGAAGATGATCCCCCGCGAGCAGCGACGCCAGATGCGAAAGCGCGTGTTCACGACGGCGCGCAAGCACGGTCCGGTCATCGTCACGCAGGCGCGCAAGGCAGCGAAGCAGGCCCGAAAAACGCGGCCCTAGCTCGCAGCGAGAGATAGGGGTGGCGGACGGGATTCGAACCCGCGACCACCGGGACCACAACCCGGGGCTCTACCAACTGAGCTACCGCCACCGCGCTCGAAGGAATGGTAGCGCGGGTCCCGTTCCGGGCCGGCCATGGCCGGCCCCTACAATTGACTCTGAGCGCCTGTAGCTCAGAGGACAGAG
>JACCYG010000250.1 GCA_013696595.1 Actinomycetota bacterium
CGTAGAGCCGGTGTTCCGGGTCGAGGAAGTGCCAGAACCCGTGGTGGATCCGGTCGGTCCCGATCTCGACCATGAAGAAGAGGTCCCATGGGCGCGTCGAGAGGAGGTGCTCGGCGACGCGGAACCGCTTCGCCGTCATATCCTCGACGTCCGCGAGGAGGCGCGCCTTGTCGTCCGTGCGGAAGTTCCCCACGTCGACGACGTAGCGGCCGACGAGCTGCTCGATCTCGGCCCCGAGCTCGGCCGGATACGTGTACTGGGCGCGGTCGGTGTCTGGAGCGAGGAGGCACGAGACCATGACGCCGTTCACGCGCATGACGGGGTAGGTCGGCGGGACGCCCAGGACGATTACGGAGCGATCGCGGGCCGAGAGGAGGTCCCACACGCGCGGCACGCGAATCGAGCGCGAGTCGGCAAAGCCGAGCGCGTCGTACGACCGGTCGCGACGGTTGCGGAAGCCGTAGACGCCGAGCGCCCCCGGGCTCCGCGACGACGTCATCACCGCCCACGCCGGAACGGTGATCGGAGGGTCGCAGCTTCGGAGCACGCCGTGACGCCCGCGCTCGAGCAGGGAGCGGAGCGTGGGGAGTTCGGAGCGCCAGCGCTCGAACAGGAGCGCCGGCGGCGCGCAGTCGAGCCCGATGACGAGCACGCGCGCCCCCATTGGAGCGCCGATGCTAGCCGAGTATCGTTCGCTCTTCATCGGCTCCAGCCGGCGGCGCCGGGCTTTCGCCCGTGAGGGCCGCCGCCTGGCTGAAGCGGAGATCGGGGTGCCCGGATTCGAACCGGGGACCTCGCCGACCCGAACGGCGCGCGCTACCAGGCTGCGCTACACCCCGAAGCAAGGAAGATTAGCGGCTTGCCGAAAAGACAGGACCACGGGCGAGGGGCGGCTTTGCCCCGCGCCGCAGGCGCGAATAGGGTAGCCGAATAGCCGCGCGCGACGACATCATCGCTTTCGCGAACGAGCTCCTCGAGGTCGCGTCGTATCCCGACTACGGACCGATGGGCCTCCAGGTGGTCGGAGTCGCCCAGGTGGAGAAGATCGCGTGCGGCGTTTCGGCGTCGCGCGAGCTTTTTGAACGCGCCGCGGCCGGGGGCGCGCAGCTCCTCATCGTCCACCACGGGCTCTTCTGGGAGCGCGACCCGCGCGTCGTCGGGCCGCTCATGCGCGACCGCCTGAAGGCCCTTTTCGCCGCCGACCTCAATCTCGCGGCCTATCACCTCGCCCTCGACGCGCACCCCGAGCTGGGAAACAACGCGATCCTCGCGCGTGAGCTCGGCGTCGCCAAGGAGCGGCGCTTTGCGGAGGTCGGTTTCGGCGGGAGACTCGAGACGCCTGTCCCGATCACCGACCTGAGCCAGCGCGTCCACGAGGTCGTCGGCCGGATGCCGCTCGTCTTCGCGTACGGCGGCGAGTCGATCGAGCGCATGGCGATCTGCTCGGGTGGCGCCGCCCGGCACGTTGCCGATGCGATCGCCGAAGGGTACGACTGCTTTCTGACCGGGGAGGCGGACGAGCCGACGAAACACACGGCCAAGGAAGCCGGCATCCACTTCATCGCCGGTGGTCACTACGCGACCGAAACAGCAGGGGTGCAGGCGCTCTCGGGGCGCCTTGCGGAGGAGTTCGGCCTCGACTGGGAGTTCGTCGACCTCCCCAACCCCGTGTAGGGCCACGGGCGGGGCAAGCCCAGCCCTAGACGTGCGTGGCACCGATCGACCGTCGACAGGCGATCCTCGGATGAGCGTTGCCGCCGACGCCGCCCACGACTATTCTGTGGCCATGGTTTCCAGGGAGGCGCGGAGAGCTTGAGCTCCGCGCGGCACAGGACAAGTAGGAACGGGCCCGCCGGCGCGATCGTGGCGGGCTTTTTTGCGCCCTCATATGAGGGGACACCCCTCATTCACCCCGAATTACGGTCCGCGCTTCGCGCGGACGAGACGACAACGAAAGGAGAGTCAGTGCCCAACCATCTGACGCCCGAGGAGTTGTCCAAGGAGCTTGGGATCGATCGCCAAGAAGTGATCCGCGTGTGTCTCGAGGAATCGATCCCGATCTACCAGGGCAAGATCGACAAGAGCTTGTTCCAGGCGCAGCTCCAGGCGTCGGGCGCCTCCGCCTCGCCGAACGTACCTTAACAGTCGAATCCGTAGGGGCCGGTCATGACGGGCCCGCCGTAACGCGCTTCGCGGGCGGGGCTTGCCCCGCCCCTACACCTCGCTAGGGGCCGGATATCCGGCCCCTACGAATGCGGAGGGGGCCCGCGAACCGGGGACGACGTCGCGGAGAAGCTACGAGCGCGCGGCCGCGCGCTTGCGGGTCGCGGCGGACTTCTTCGTGCCCGGCTTCTTCGCCGGAGCGCGATCCGACTTCGCCTGCGTGACGCTCTTCTTGAGCGCCTCCATCAGGTCGATGACGGGCACGGGCGCAACCGGCTCTGGCCGCGTGATCTCCTCGCCCGCGAGCTTCGCCTCGAGCATCTCGCGAACGTCGCGGCGGTGCTCGTTCTCGAACTCTTCGGGATCCCACTCACCCACGAGGCTCTCGACGAGCTGAACCGCCATGGCGAGTTCCGGCTCGCTGAGCTCAGTCTCGCGCACCGCTTCGTCGAGCTCCGCGCGCGAGCGGAGATCCTCCGCGAAGTACAGCGTCTCGAGAGCAAGCGAGTCGCCGAGGGGGCGGATGAGGCAAAGGTTTTCCTTGCCCCAAAGCACGAATTTTCCGATCGCGCCGACGCCGGTCTTCTTCATCGCCTCGAGCAGGAGGACGTAAGGACGCCGCTGCGCGATGGCGCTCGCCGGCGCGAGGTAGTACGTGCGATCGAAGAAAATCGGGTCGACGTCGGAGACCGGGACGAAGCGGACGATGTCGATCGACTGAGTCTTCTGAACCGCGACAGCGTCGAGGTCCTCTTCCTCGACGATGACGAACTGGCCCTTCGCGAACTCCCAGCCCTTGACGAGCTCGTCAGCTTCGACGTCCCGCTCGTGCTTCGGGCAGTAGCGTTTCTGCTTGATCGGCGTTCCACACTCGCGGTGGAGCGTCCGGAAAGCCTGGTCCTGCCGCTGCTGCGCGACCGACAGCCCGATCGGGATATTGACCAGGCCGAAATTGATGGATCCGTTCCAGATCGTCCGCATTGGCATCTCAGCGTAGCGAGGGGAAGACCATTCTGCACCGGCACGGGCTTCCCTTCCAGCGGCTGACGCCGCGCCTTTTCCCTGGTTAGGCCCGGAAAGCCATCGGGTATCCGGATTGGAAGGGGTCCCGGCATGGAAGCGAGCGAAGCGGTGAACGCGTGAGCATGGTCAGAAGCCTGATCGTCCGAGACGAACTGTCCTCTGTCGCTGACGTTCGCGCAGCGGTCGACACGATTGCGGTCGAGCACGGTCTCTCCCCCGAGGCTGCGTTCGATTTGAAGCTCGCGACGACCGAGGCGGTTGCGAACGCCCTTCGAAGCGCGCGCGACGACGAGCTCGGCGTCGACGTGACCCTGGCGGCCGATCAGGATGTCGTCCAGGTGGAGGTCCTCGACCGCGGCCGTTTTCGGGTCAGCGAAGGGCCCGATCCCGAGCGCGGCCGCGGTCTTCCGCTCATGATCGCGCTCGCCGATGAGGTGGAGTTCGCCGCCACCGGCGACGGCACGCGCGTGCGCATTCGCATGCGCGTCGCGCCCGACGACCAGGTCGGCCCGACCGATCTTTAGAGGCGGCGCCCGCCGACCCAGGTGTCGGCGTACCAGCCGGTGATCGTCGAGATCTTCACGACGTCTCCGGTGTGCGGCGAGTGGATGAACTGATTCCCGCCGATGTAGATCCCGTTGTGGCCGAGGCCGTTGAAGAAAACGAGGTCGCCGGCCTGCAGCTCCGAACGCGAGACCGGGGAGCCGTAGCCGTACTGCATCGCCGCGTTGTGCGGCAGCGAGACGCCCATCTTGGCGTAGACGTACAGAACGAAGCCCGAGCAGTCGAATCCCGTGCTCGGCGAGGCCCCGCCCCAGCGGTAGGGAACGCCGAGGTACTGCATCGCGATTCCGACTACTCCGCCGTACTGGCTAGGGCCCGGTGAGCCGCCGCCCGACCCGCCCGAGGAGCCCGAGGAGCCCGAATCACCGGAGGAGCCCGAATCACCGGAGGAGCCCGAATCGCCGGAGGAGCCGGAGGACGGCGGTGACTGGGAGAGGCGGTCGCGGGCCAGCGTCTGAAGCCGGCGCTGACGCTCGGCCTCGGCGGCCTGGATGCGCGCGATCTCGCTCTTGATCGAGTTGAGAAGCCGGTTCCGCTCGGCGATCTGTCCCTCGATCTCGTTGCGCTTAGCCGCACGCTCCGCGACGACGTCGGCCTGTTCGGCTTGCGCCTGTTCCAGCTCGGCCTCCCTGCGCTTGATCTCAGTGCGGAACGCTTTGATCTCGCGAATGATCCGCGCATCCTGCTCGGACACACGGCTCACCGTGTCTACGCGCGTAAGGAAGTCGTCGAGACTCTCGGCGGCGAGCAGGATCTCGACGATCGTCGCGCTGTCCGACTCGTAGAGCGCGACGAGACGGTTCTGGAGCGCGGCCTGCGCGTCCCCGTAGTTCACGCGCGCGATCTGGAGACGCCGCTGGTTCTCGCGCTGCTCAGCCCTGATCTGGTCCAGCCGGATCTGCGCGGCGTTGTACGCCTCGACCGCATGCCCGAGGTTCGCGTCGAGGCTTTGGATCTGAGCGAGGACACGCTGGGCCTCCGCCTGCTTGGAGGAGACCGATGGAGCCGAGGACGCCGGAGCCGCCGAAAGAAGGGTCGCGGCAACCGCGAGCCCGAGCATCGCTGTGCGCCTCGTCGAGACGATCACGACCTTCCGGCCGTGGCCCCGTGGGGCGGGCAGGGGGGGCCGCTCGCCGTCACAAGCGGAGGATGCTAACAGGGCTTGCGGATGCGTGCGGCGCGCACGAGCGCCCTTCTTTCGACACAAATCTTCGTCTTTCTCAGAGCGGCGTCGGACTGTCACAAACTTTCAACACCTGTCGGTGAACGAGGTCGTGAAAGCCGTTAGGGTGCTCCCTCGTGCGGGCGTCGGTACCGAGGGGGGTTCCTGCGGCACGCGTTGCGCTCGGAGCGCTCGTGCTTCTCGTCGTCCTCCTGTCCGCCGTCTCGGCGCAGGCCGATCCCGCAAGCAGCCTCCGCGCCACGAACGCGAGCCTCGCAGCGAAATCCCGCAGCGTTCTGCTCGAGCTCTATGCGCTCGATTCCCAGCTCGGCCGGGCGGAACGTCGGCTGGCGGCGCTTCGCTCCGAGGCGGAGGCTGTGGAGCAGCGCCGCGAATCTGCGCGGGCGCAGCTTGCCCTCGTCCGCCGGACGCTCGAGGAAGGCGAGGGCCGCCTCGCGCTCCGCCTACGGGAGCTCTACATCGAGGGTGACCCGGATCCGCTCGCAGTTCTCCTCGGCGCGTCCTCGCTCGACGACGCGATCATCTCGCTCGAGAACCTTGGACGTTTCGCCAAGCAGGACCGGGAGATCGTCGCGCAGGTGAGAGACGCTCGAGCCGCGGTCAAGGCCGCGCTCGCGAACCTGGCCGCCCGCGAAGGCGAGCTCCAGCGATTGACCGCCGACGCAGAAGCGGCCCGCTCGGGCCTCCTGGCCGCGCGTTCCGAGCGCTCCTCGTACCTCGCCGGGCTTCTCCGACAGCGCCGCGTCAACCAGGCGGAGCTCGACCGGGTGGCCGCGCGGTCACAGGAGATCGTGTCCCACTCCGACGACGGCGGATCGGGCGACGTGAGCGAATCGGAGCCGGGGTCGTCGGGCGGATCGCCGCCGCCGCTCGTCACGGGCGGAACCCGGATGACCGTCCAGTCGACCGGCTACTGCCTCCAGGGGACCACCGCGACAGGGATCCCGGTTAGCTGGGGCGTGGTCGCGGTCGATCCGTCGGTGATCCCACTCGGGACGCGAATGACCATCCCTGGGTATGGAGAGGGCGTAGCCGCGGATACCGGAAGCGCGGTCAAGGGCGCAATCATCGACCTCTGGTTCCCGTCCTGCGCGCAGGCGATCGTCTGGGGCCGGCGGACCGTCACGATCACGCTCCACTAGGGCCAGTGCACGGCCGCCTCCGCGTCCGACCAGCCCGCGCATAGACCGGAGGGGCAAACACGCACTAAAATGCGTCCGTCCGGCCAGGAGAGATGGACGTGAGTCAAACGCCCCTGTCCGACGGGGCGCATGCGGCCAGGGAGCTCGACGAGCTCCGCGTGCTTCTCGTCGACGATCACGACCTGTTTCGCACGGGCCTCTTGAACCTGCTCGTCGAACAGGGCGTCCAGGTCGTCGGCGAGGCGGCGGACGGCCAGAGCGCCCTTCGGCTTGTCCGGGATCTCGTCCCGGACGTTGTCGTGATGGATCTGAACATGCCAGGGATGACGGGCGTCGAGGCGACGCGCGAGATCAGCCTGACGTCGCCGCTCACCCGCGTCGTCGTGCTCACGATCTCGGTCGACAACACGGACGTCGTCGAGGCGGTCATGGCGGGGGCGTGCGGCTACCTGCTGAAGGACTCGTCGATCCAGGAGCTGATCGCAGGAATCAGCGCCGCCGCGGCGGGCGAGTCGTTGATCTCGCCGCAGATCGCGGCGCAGGTGCTCCAGGTCCTACGGTCGCAGAACGCCGGGAGCGGCGCGGCCGACGCGATCCGCGCTGAGCTCTCGGATCGAGAGCTCGAGATCCTGAAGCTGATCGCGAACGGGACGGACAACGCTCAGATCGCCCGGGAGCTCTTCATCAGCCCGAAGACCGTGAAGAACCACATCTCGAACATCCTCATGAAGCTGCAGATCGAAAACCGTATCCAGGCGGCGGTCTACGCGGTTCGGAGCGGGATCGTCTAGCCTCCCCGACCGCGCGCCGGACCGTGTCCGCGCGCCGGCGCAACACCGTGAGCAGCTCCCGCAAGTCCGCAACCTCGGTCTCGGTGCGGGCCAGGCGGTCTGCGAGCACCGAAAGCTCTTTCGCCTTCCGTCCTTCCTTCAGCGTTGCGAGGAGCTCGCCGATCTCGCGCTCGATGCGCAGGCTCTCCCCCTCGAGGGCGAGCGCGCGGGCGTATCCGTCCGTCAGCGTATGCTCTATCGTCGCGAGAAGCGGCGCGGGCGGATCGTCCGCCTGCGCATCGAGGAGCTCGTGGATTCGGCCGACCAGACGAGGAAGGTCGTTCGCCATCGCCGGTCAATTATCAGCACCTGGGGCCCGAGACTCCATGGGCCGTTCGGCCTATTTTGCGGTCGCTAGGTCCTAGTCGGATGCGTTCGCCCCTGGCCGGGAGAGTCTTTTTCGCAACAACTGCGGCCGTGGCCGGGCTCGCCGCGAGCTCTTCGGCCGGCGCGACCCCGCTCGCGACCGAGCTCCAGAGGGCGTTGACAGTCCCCGGTGTCTCGTGGAAAGCGACCGGAGTCGTCACGATCGACCTGCCGACAGGCGGGACCGTCTACCGGCGAAACGCGGCCCTCTCCCTCCGGCCCGCCTCGAACGAGAAGCTCGCCGTCGCGCTCGCCGCGCTCGTCGAGCTCGGCCCCGGCTACCGCATCACCACCCAGGTTCTCGGCGACGGGACACTCGACGGGTCCGTCTGGCGCGGCCGCCTCGTGCTCAAGG
>JACCYG010000269.1 GCA_013696595.1 Actinomycetota bacterium
GGCGTGTAGTCGGTCGTAAAGAAACGGTCGCTCTTGAGACGCCGCGATGCCATGAGGATGAAGTTGCGAAACGCGGTGTCGCTGAAGCCGAATCCCTTCGGCAGCGGCTCGGCGTAGAGGCCGACCATGAGGTCGACCCGATCGACGTCTCCGTAAACGCGCCGGAGCTCCTCCGCCCACGTCGAGTTGTCCGTCAGTTGCTCGAACGACTTGGCGGGCTTGACGCCGAGGAACTCCCGGAATGCGTTGTAGCGCGGGACGCCCCGCTCGCGCACTCGCATGATGTCGGTCGCCGCCAGGTCGATGGTAGTCCCGTCCGCCCGCTCGAAGTGCTGGAGGAAGCGCGGGTAGTTGTGCAGCGTGATCGCGCCCGGGTGAGCGATCCCCAGCGAGTAGGCGGCGGTCGCCACGCCCATGTCCTCGAGGAGGCCGCGCGTGCTCAAGACTCCGACCTCCGGGAAGGTCAGCTTCTGCAGCACCTCGTCATTTTCGAGCGACCGAAAGGTGAATTCGTCCGGAAGGAGCGGATGCATGCGGTAGACGGCGACGAACTCCTCGGTGAGCGAGTACGGAACACCGTGGTGATGGGTCGGTGAGCCGGGGATGCCGCTCAGCACTTCGCTCGAGCCGAGGCGCCCGAAACGCTTCCGAAACCGTTCGCCGACGAGCCCCCACCAGTTGGCTTGCATGGCGTAACGGGTGGTCGGGTGCGCGATGATCGCGGGCGTCCATTCGACCGTGTGGATCTTCGCCATGAGCGCCGCGTTGACCAGGCGCGCGTGGGAGAAGAGCTCGTCGTCCGACCAGGTCGGATACTCGGCCTTGAGCGTGTCGCAGATCGCGTTGTGCTCGAGCGAGAAAAGCGTATGAAGGACCCCGAGGCCGATCCAGAAGTTGCCCCCGACGTCAGAGAGGTCGAGGCCCTCCTCGAGGTCCCGGGGAAGGAGGCCGTACGAGTCGATCCTGAGCTTGCCGTCCTCGCGGGCGCGCAGCGCGTCCGTGAACTCCGGCCGCGAACCGTAGATCTGCGACCCGTCCCACCAATGGCTGTCGGCCGTGACGAACGTGGGCGGAGACCCGTTCTCCGTTTGCGTGGGGTCGCGCCGCGTACGAGGGATGCGCATTGGCCGCTCCCGCCAAGGATCGTCGTCGGCGAGCTCGACCTTCCACGGATTCTCCGCCTCGCCCTTGCCGTGGCTGAACCAGTCGTGCACCTCGAACTGGAGCCAGGTCGCCGCGAGCACGTTGAGCGTGGTCGCCGGGATGAAGGTGTCGCGGGTCAGAAGCTCGCGACTGACGAGCCGAGGGTTCGGCTCAAGGATCTCGGGCAGCTGCTCGGGCCAGGTCTGGTCTACCGGCACGTTGCGCCCGAATCGGCTGCCGATGCTGCCCATGAGCGGCTGCCCGAGGTCGTTGAGCGTCCCGTCGATCGTCCGCGTCGACGTCCACACAGGGTCCGCGGCCCTCAGCAAAAGCTCGTCCGGAGCCGTGGGGAGGCCGGTGTCGTGGAGGTTGCGTTCGCGCAGACGGGTGCGGAGGCCCATGAGCGTGAGAATGCCGAGCGGGCGTGGGAGGCGATGCCACCCCACCGAGCGATCGACGGCGTGAGCACTGGTGGCCAGGAGCTTGGAGAAGAGCGATGGCAAGCGGCGACTCCTTTCAAGTCCCCCGAACCAGCCCTCCTCGCCGCTCCGCGGCGTGCGCGGCGGCGCCGTTGCTAGGCCCTGCAACTGCGCCGGAGTGGGCACCGTGTGTGAAGGGCCATGAAAGCACTGGCGCCCGCCGGCGTCAATCGGCTCGGAAACCGCTTGACACCCGTCCCGGACCGTGCGAGCCTCAAATCGAGAAACGTTTCCAAGACGTCTGCGGCAGCCTCACCGGTCAACGTGCGACTGCAGACCGTGCCCGCTCTAGCCCGATTACCCCTTCACCACCGGCCCATCCGTGTCCTGGACTTTCGAACGCGAGGAGAGCTATGAGCGACCAGGAGCGTGGGTGTCTCTACGACGGTAGCGCGGAGGTCAAGACCTTCGACGCCGAGGAGCTGAAGCAGGTCAAGGCAGCCATCCCGCCCGCAACCAAAGGCGCCGGCCCGACCGTCATCACGCGGATCCGGAGCGCGAACTTCGGGGCCAACAAGATGTCCGCTCCGTTCGGGATCGTGCTGCACCACACCGGCGGCCATTTTGAGAGCGACCTGGCCATCCTGACCAAGAAGGGCACGGGCGTCTCGGCCAACGACCTCATCGACAAGCAGGGCAGGATCTTCGAGCTCTGTGAGCTGCCCAAGCGCGCCTGGCATGCCGGCAAAGCGAGCCTGCACGGGATCACGGACTGGAACACGCACGGCTGGGGCATCGAGATCGAGAATCTCGGCACCGGCAGCGACCCCTATCCCCCGCGGCAGATCGACGCGGTCGTCTGGCGCTGCCGCGAGCGCAGGCGCCGGCTCGGCATCACCGAAAAGAAGATGCTGACGCGGCATCGTGACATCTGCATGCCGAGGGGCCGAAAACCCGACACCTCGGACAACTTTCCATTCCAGGAGATCCGTCGGCGTGTGTTCGCGAAGACGGATCCGACGGACGACGGCGTCGTCGGAGGGGAGCTCAAGATGGAGAAGTACAACATCGCCGGCCTCGATCGGGACAGCGCACTGATCGCGACTGTGTTCGCGGGCGCCCTGCGCGCGGAACGCGTCAAGGCGATGGCGATCCACAGCAAGCCCAACGTGCATACGGCGGCCGCCGCCGCTTCGGGGGCGCCCTTCCGGAAGGGGCCGAGGCTGGTGGCGATCGGAAGCGAGGCCGCCGATGCGGTCACGAAGGCGGGACACAAGCTGGGCACCGAGGACAAGAGCGATTTGTTCGGCGCGGTCGGCCGCGGAGACGGAGACGCGCTCGTCAAGGACACGCTCACGAAGGCCGAGAGCCTCCTCGTCCAGATCTGCGAGGTGGAGAAGAAGAATCCGGCGCGGGCGAAAGAGCGCTTCCAGAGCGCTCTGGTCGCCCTCGCACCCGGCCTCCAGGGCAAGGCCTAGTGCTCACTCTCAGGCGCAGGACGAATGCGCCGAGCAGACGAAGGGAGGCATGAGGTGGCGAAGGGCATCTCGATTCACATCGGGCTGAACACGGTCGATCCAGCCCACTACAACGGCTGGGACGGGCAGCTGCAGGCCTGTGAGTTCGACGCGAACGACATGAAGAAGATCGCGGAGGCCAAGGGCTTCGATTCGACGATCATGCTGTCTAAGCAGGCGACAGCGGAGGCCGTCTCCGAGGCGATCGAGAAGGCCTCGGGGCAGCTCGCCACTGGGGACCTGCTCTTCCTCACCTACTCGGGCCACGGCGGCCAGGTGCCGGATACCAACAGCGACGAGAAGGGCGATTCGACCGACGAGACGTGGGTGCTCTACGACCGCCAGCTGGTCGACGACGAGCTCTACGCCCTTTGGGCGAAATTCGAGCCGGGCGTCCGCATCTTCGTGCTCTCGGACAGCTGCCACAGCGGCTCGGTCACGAGGGACCTCTTCGACGCGCTCGTCCCCCAGATCGTCGAGAAAGGCATGATCGACACCCAGAAGCCGCGGACGAAGGAACTGCCGCGGGAAGTCGAGGACGCGACCTACCGCGCCAACGCAGATCTCTACAAGCAGATCCAGTCTGCGCACGGGAGCGGCGAGGACGTCGACGTGCGCGCGAGCATCATCCTCATCTCGGGGTGCCAGGACAATCAGCTTTCGCTCGACGGAGACCGAAACGGGCTCTTCACGCAGACGCTGCTCGGAGTCTGGGACGACGGCAGCTGGGAAGGCGGCCACCGCAAGTTCTGGAAGACGATCGGCTCCCAGATGCCGCCGACGCAGAGCCCGAACTACTTCCGCACGGGCGTCCCCGATCCAAAGTTCAGGCGGCAGACGCCGCTGACGATCTGACCGTCGAAGCGTGAGAGGGCGACGCTGATGGCGAAGAAGGCGATGCGGGACGTCGTGGTGGTGCTGCCCGGCATCACTGGGAGCGTCCTCCAGAAGGACGGCAAGGACGTGTGGAACGTCACCGGCGGATCGGTGCTCCGCGCGCTCCTGAGCCTGGGGCAGAACGTGAAGGACCTGGCGCTCACCGATGATCCGCCGGACGTCGACGACCTCGGCGACGGAGTGACAGCGCCCAAGGTCATGCGCGACATCCACCTCATCCCCGGCCTCTGGAAGATCGACGGGTACTCGAAGACGCTGACCTTCATCACGGACACCTTCGACGTTGTGCCCGGCGAGAACTTCTTCGAATTCCCCTACGACTGGCGGCGGGACAACCGTGTCGCCGCCCGCAAGCTGGCGAAGGACGCGCAGGGTTGGCTCGCCTCCTGGCGCGAGAAATCGGGAGCGGCCGACGCGAAGCTCATCCTCGTGGGACACTCGATGGGCGGAGTTATCTCCCGGTACTACCTGGAGTGCCTCGACGGCTGGCGCGACACGCGCGTGCTCGTGACGTTCGGGACGCCCTACAGCGGCTCGATGAACGCGGTCGGAACGCTCGTCAACGGCCTGAAGAAGAAGATCGGTCCGGTCGGGGTCGACCTCTCCGAGCTCGTCCGCTCGCTGACGGCGATCTACCAGCTCCTCCCCACCTACGCCTGCTACGACGGCGGCGACGGCAAGCTCGTCGGCGTCAGCGAGGCGACGATCCCGCACATCGACCGGCAAAAGGCGAAAGCGGCCGGCGAGTTCCACGACGAGATCCGGAGCGCCGTGACCGCACACGAGCAGGACGACGAGTACCGTGAGAACCGCTACGACATCCGTCCAGTGGTCGGCATCCTGCAGCCGACGTTCCAGTCCGCCCGGGCGGCGGGAGACGGCGTCTCGCTGCTGAGCTCCTACGACGGAGACGACCAGGGCGGCGACGGCACGGTACCGCGCGTCTCGGCCACGCCGTTCGAGCTCGAGAGGGAGGCGAACGCGATGTTCGCGTCCGAGCGCCATGCCTCGCTGCAGAACGAGGACGCTGTCCTCGTGCAGCTGCGCGGCGTCATGAGCGGTCTCGACATCGACTTCCCGAGCTTCCGCGACGCCTTCCCCACGATCGGGCTCGGCCTCGAGCTCGACGACGTCTACCAAACGGGTGAGCCGGTGCAGGTTCGCGTGCGCCCCGAGGAGGAGCCCGCCGAGTCCCTCCTCGTCCAGGTCTTCGACGCCGAGACCGACCAGGAGGTGGCGCGTGAGACAATGCGCCCGGCCGAGGACGGGTGGCATGAGGCGGAGCTACGGCCGCTCCAGGAAGGCGCCTACCGCCTGACGGCTTTCGGCAGCGGACGGGTCGAGCCCGTCACCGACATCTTCGTGGTGCTCGCCGAAGACGAATGAACTGGGCGGTCGTCATCGGGATCGACCGCTACTGGTCGGAACGCGCGTGCCTGAAGGGAGCCGTCAACGACGCGCTCCTGATGCGAGAGTGGCTCCTCGATCCGGCCGGCGGCGACGTGCCGGAGGAGAACCTGGCGCTCATCCTCTCCCCGACGGCCGACAAGAAGCCGGAAGGCCTCGAGGCCGTCGAGGCGACGAACGCGGCCATCGTCAGCTCGATCGCCGACTTGCTCAAGAGGAGCAAGGGCGAAGGTGAGCGCCTGTACTTCTTTTACGCTGGCCACGGTCTCACCGCACGGGTGAATCAGCGAGACGAGAACGCGCTCGTCTGCTCCGACTTCACGGACCTACTGACGACGAACTCGCTCGCGCTCCGGTCGCTCTGGGAGTTCTTCGAGACGGTGCAGTTCCAGGACCAGTTCTTCTTCGTCGACGCTTGCCGGAACATCCCCTGGGAGAACGTCGAGTTCGAGGTCGGCCGCTGGCCGCTGCCGCGCAAGCGCGACCCGGGCCTGCCGCCGGCGCAGCAGTTCATCCTCCACGCGACCTCCCCCGGCTTGCGGGCCCAGGAGCTCCAGGAGGCGGGCAATGAGCGCGGGGCCTTCACCGATGTCCTGCTGGACGGTCTCCGCGGCAAGTCCAAGGCGAAGGCGTGGTCGTCGGCCAAGGAGAACTACCAGGTGCGCTGGGAGCGCCTGGTCGACTACGTCAAGAACGAGCTGGAGGAGCGGCGGCTCGCCGTCGCGCAGGGGGCCGCCCAGAACGTCTTCCAGATCCCGCAGGACACGGGAGCGCACGGGGTGGCGGGCCGGGAGCGCAATCCCATCCTGGCGGAATTCCCGGGTGACGCCTTCCCCGCAGAGCAGCTCAGGATCCTCCTGAGCCCCGACGAGGCGGTCTCCGTTGCGGAAGTCACCGTGCTGGACGAGGCCGCCGTTCCCGTCGAGACGAAGAGACAGCTGGCCGGCCTGCCGGTGGAGTTCACGCTGCCCCCACGCACGTACGCGCTTCACGCGACGGCGCCCGAATACGACCGGGCGGTCGCGCGGCCTCCGATCGAGCTCTATTCGCCCTGCGAGGTCCCGCTGGAGCTCGGGAGGGCCGAGGAGGTGCCTCCTACGTCCAGCGGGAACGGAACGGGCGCGGCGGCGCCTGCCCAAGCCGTCCCGGGGACGCTCGTCGTCCGCACGGACGATCCCCTCGCCGCCGTCGAGGTGGCCGACGCGACCGGGAGCGTCGTCGAGGTGGCGAGCGGCGAGGTCTCCCTCGAGGGAATCCAGCCTGGCTTCTACCGAGCGCGTCTGAGGACGCCCGAGGACGAGGTCGTCGAGGAGCTCGTCGAGCTCGCTCCGGGCGAAACGGAGACTATCGCGCTCGAGGCGCCGGCGTTCTCTCCGGCGGTGCAGGCGCTCGTTGAGGGCATGTCCGCACGCGTCCACGACGACAACACGGTCGAGCTCTCGGAGGCGGCCGGCCCGGTGGCGGCGCCGCATCTCGCGACCATCCTCACGCTCGCCGCGGGAGCGGCCCTGAATGGGGACGCCGCGGCGGGCGCTGTCGACCGGCTCGGCCTCGGGAAGGCCCTCGAGGCAATCGACCCGGCGGCAGAGACGGGGCTGTATGTCGTGCTCGGCCTCGACTCGACCGACGCCGACGAGGCGAAGAGCTACTTCTCCGGTCTGAAGCTCCGGCTCTGGAAGCTCGGCGAGCCGGTTCCCGAGGAATCCGGTTCGGTGCGGGTGGCGGCCGCCGCCGCGGGTGTCGCGGAATACGCATCCTCCACGACTCCAGGCCCGTACTGGCTCTCGGTCGAGCCTCCCAGCGGAAAGCCGATGGTGCTCGCCCTCGCGCTCCTGCCGAAGCGCGTGACCGTCCTCACCCTCGAGGTGCGGCCCGAGCTGACACATATCTTCCAGTTTCTGCCCGCGCTCGTCCCTGACGCTTCCTCGGACCAGGGCGTGCTCCGGCGGGTGGAGCTCCTCGAGCGGATCATGCTCAGCGGGCGCCTGGACGCCGGGTACGAGATCGCGCGCGAACTCGTCGACGGTGATGTCGCCGATCCCCTTGCCGGCTGCCTCGCCGGCTACCTCTATCTGCGGCTCGGGAGGAGGGCCGAGCTCGAGCAAGCAGTGGAGAAGCTCACCACCGGCTCCGGCGACCTGAGCGACGTCCACGTGATCCGCGGCGAGTACGAGGCCGCCGCCGGGCGAGCCACCGAGGCCAAGGCGGCGTTCGCCGAGGCGATCGAGGTCGGCGCGCCGATCTTCGGCGAAGGGTTGACCAGGTTGCTCGGGGGCATGCGCACCTACGAGGTCGAGCACCCGTACGGCCGGCTCGTTTCCCACATCTTCGAGCACCACATGAGCGGCTCGATGTGGTCGGTGTGGCAGCCCGATGAGCTGACGCCCGGCGATTTGCTCGTTCCCTGACGGACGCCGCGCGCGCTTGACATCGGTCGAAGCCGTTGGGAGCATCTCCCAGCGGTTCTCGGACGCGAGCGACGACTGCGGCAGGAAGGTTGGAGTTTGGCCGGCCCGGTGACGGCACGTGTCCAGGTCGGGCGCTTCGTGCTCGAGATCGGCGCACCGGCAGGTACCCGCGCCGTCTTGGCCACCGAGACGACGGGCGCTGATCCGGCCGAAGTTGCCGTCGCGCTGAGCCAGCCGGGCCCGCCCGAAACTCTTGTCGCGGCCGAGGAGGCGCTCGACGGGGCCGCAAGCGTCACAGGCCGCGTCGAGCGGGCGCTCGAGCTCTTCACCGCCGTCGCCCAGGGCCGGGTCGACCGCAAGATCGTCCTGCAGGAGGTCGATGTGTTGCTCGGCGTTCTCGAGCGACTCGACCGGGAGGGTCGGTACGGCGACGTGTTTCGCCTCGCCCGAGCCCTGACGGGCCTCCTGGCGCTGCTCATGCGTTGGGTGGCCCTCGTCCAGGCTGTCCGATTGGCGCTCAAGGCGGCGCAGGCTCTCGGCGACGGGGCTGGACAGGCGTGGGCGCGGCACGAGCTCGGGACGCTCTCGCTTGGAGCCGAGGACGCCGCCGCTGCCAACGGCGACCTGGAACAGGCGCTGCGCCTGCGTCGAGAGCTCGGCGACGAGGCGGGAGCGAAGGTCACGCAGCACAACCTCGCCGTCCTCAAGCAGGCCTTCGGCCCGCAGCAGAACGGCTCCTCCTGGTCGAGACCGGCTGTGGTCGCAGCCGTCGTGGCCGGTGGTCTCCTGCTCGGGGCTGCAGGCGTAGGTGTTGCCATGCTGATCCGGGACGGCGACGCCCCGCCGGCCGTGGACACCGTCGGGCCCGTGGTCGGCTTCGAAGAGGCGCCGGAGGACCCCACCGAGGAGCGTAGTGCGAGCTTCGCCTTCAGCGCCGACGAGGAAGTTCAGGCCTTCGAGTGTCGCCTCGACGGCGGCCCGTTCGAGGAGTGCTCCAATCCGCACAACGCCGCGGGGCCCCTCGCGTTCGGCGAACACGTCTTCGCCGTACGCGCGATCGACTTCGCCGGCAACCGGGGCACGGCGGCCAGACACCGGTGGGCCGTCGAGCGCGGTGAGGGGCCGCGGGCAACGATCGTCAAGGGCCCGCAACCGATCACGAACGAGACCGCCGCCGAGTTCACGATCGAGGCGCCGGACGCGATCCGGCTCGAGTGCCGGGTCGACGACGATGACTTCGAAAGCTGCAAGATGCTCGTCTCCCGGACGGTCGATGAGGGAGACCACACCTTCGTCGCTCGGGCTTTGGACGCCGACGACACAGCAGGTCCGCCGGCCGAGTACCGCTGGACCGTGGACACCACGGCGCCGACGGTCGAGATCGAGGCGGCCCTCCGCACGGGCGAGGAGACCGCGGAGGTGACCTTCACGCCGGGCGAATCCGAGAGTCGAATCGAGTGCGTCCTTCTCGAGCCGGGTCAGCCGGACACGACGCCGTTGGAGGTCGATCGAGTGCCCGAGTGCAGCAGCCCCGCAGTGTTCGAAGGTCTGCGCAGCGACCTCGCCTACCTCGTGCGCGTAAGTGCAACCGATGCGGCGGGCAACGTCGGCCCTCCGGACGAGGCGAAGATCGATGCTTGGACGACGTTGGAATAGCTCAGCGACGGGCAGCTGCGTCGGGCGCAGCCTCCTACTTGGGGTATCTAAACCGGAGAGAACGCGCCATACATAGTCGGCGGCGGGCGATGCGGCACTACCAGCCCGTGGCTCGGAACCTGCGGCGTTCTGGAGGCGAGTGGCTGGTGACGAGGCGTTCGGTCCGCGGTCGTCTTCGACCGCGACTCCGACTGGATAGAGGCGGTCAAGCTCGTCCTGGAGCGGACCGATGTCAGGTCAAAGCAGTCCTCGCCGCGCGAATCGAGCGGGGCCAAGGATTTGCCGCGTCCAACGTGAACTTGGACTCGCGGCCGCGTAACGGAGGTAGTCATGACAGCCGGACAGCCCTTCCTCGAGGAACTGCGCGACTTCCTTGCGTTCCTTCGCAGCTTGTGGGGCCTCCTAGCGGGCATCTCGGTGCTCTTCCCGCTCTCCAACGTCCTGTTCTCGGTGATCCCGCTCGAAGGAGGAGGCAATCCGTTCCAGAACCTCTCGCCTGGGATAGTCACGGCGCTCACGATGCTGACCTGCATCTTTCTGACCTTTGCCACCTTCGGTCAGAGGAAGAGGTTCGCCATCCCGGCGCGACGCCTCCGCTATGCCCGGGTGGCCCGATTCAGCTTTGCGGGTGCTTTGGTAGCGCTCGCTCTCTATCTCCTTGCGTCGGACCCGCTCTATCGAGAGCTGATCACGGAGAGCTCGGATCCCGACACGGGTGCCGCCCTCTATGACGGGCTCTTCGCCGCCCTGTACAT
>JACCYG010000273.1 GCA_013696595.1 Actinomycetota bacterium
ATCTGGTTGTCGAAGGACGGGCCTCGCGCGAGCCGCCAGCGGATGTCCGGCCGAGGGAGGCCGACAGCGGTCGCGAGCAAGCGACCGATGACCTCGCCCACCCTGGAGCTTCCGAAGCGCTGTGCCGCGCGCTCCGGCGCCTTGAGCGGGTTTCTAATCGGCGAGCACACCGCCTGGTACACGCGGCTCCGAGCGCCCGAGCCGCGCCGGAAGGCCACCTCCGCGAGGTAGGCGTTGTGCACGTCCCCTGAGAGGGCGACGATCGAGGCCGGCGGCCCGCCTCGCTCCCCCTTCGCAATCGCGGTGACGAGACAGGTCAACCGGTCGAACGACTCGTGAAACGAGCCCCAGTGGTCGAGGTCGACGCCTTCGCGAATCCGTTCGCCGGCACGCGCCAGCGCGTCACCCCACGCGCCGCGGCACAGCGACTCGTTCCACGCCTGGAAGTCGTGCAGCCCTGGTGCGAGGAGATACGGGTCGGACATTCCGAAGAGGAGATGGTCGACGTCGCCGCGCGCCTCCTCGACGATCCAGCTCCATTCGTCGTCGTCCACCATCTCGCGTTTGTCCTCGTCGAGCACGCGCCCGGCTCGGCAGTCGACCGCGACGAGCCGGGTCCTGCCGAAGTCACGGCAGAAGCTCCAACGACGGCCTTCGACCTCGCGATCGGCGTTGTAGGCGAACTCGCGCAGAATGGGCGCGGCGTCGTCGGCCTTCCGAACCCTCGCGTAGAGGTCATCGTGCGCGAGCTCCCTGGGGGACAGGTTTCCGAGATGCTGATAGATCCAGTAGGACATGAATGCGCCGACGATGCGCTCATCCCACCAGGACGTCGCGCGCATCCGATCGACCCAAGCGTGAGAGATGTTCCAGTCGTCGTGGACGTCGTGATCGTCGAAGAGCATCGCGCTGGACACGGTCGAGAGAAACCAGCGGATCACGGGGTCCTGCCACGCTTCGCGGTAGAGACGCGTGTACTCCTCGAAGTCGGCGATCTCCTCCCCCGGTGGAACGTCGACGTCCCGCCGTGAGCGAATGAACTCGAGCGTTCGCGGGGAGACCTCGTCCGCGTAGACCTGGTCGCCGAGGAGCAGGATCGCCTGCGGCCATTCGCCTGGCTTCTCGCGCTGCATCCGTAGTGCGAACGCGTAGAGCGCGTCGAGTCCGCGGCCGTGCTCGTCCTCGTCGGGGGAAAGCGTGTACGGCGGCTCGTGCGGGACCGAGACGCGGCACGAGCCGAAGAGGAAGCGCAGGCCGTGGTCGTCGTGGATCGTGCGGATCACGCTTGGCGGGAAGCCGGAGCCGTCCTCGGGCCACACCTTCTCGCCGTCGAGCGCGACCTCGTACTCGCGCGTCGTGCCGGGCTCGAGGCCCTCGACCGTGACGAGCGCGTAATCGTGGCCCTCGACGTGGAACGTCCGTTCCCGGTGGCCGAGCGCCTCGACCTCGCAGGGCCCGTCAGTCTCGACCCAGATGGTCGCGTCGGTGGGCCCGATGTGGCGAAGGAGCGGCCCTAGGACCAGGCGGGTCACGGGCGAGTTCTATCCTCGATTCCCCGCCTCGTAACAGGCTGTTACCAGGCGGTCCCGAGCGGGAACCACAGAGGAAAGCCCGACCGAGGAGGGACGCGTGTCGAAGTCCGGACGCAAGAAGCAGCGCCTCGAGCAGGATCCGAAGGCACCGAAAGAAGGCGAGATCTTCAAGAAGGGGACGCCGCCCGACGTGACGAGCGTGCGCGCGAAATCGAGCGGGCACGGCAAGGTCACGGCGGACAAGTGGAACCAGTGACGTAAGCGGCCGGCCCCGTTTCGGGGACGGCGGCCGCCCGCGCGTTTCCGTATCGTGAAGCCCGTGCGCCGCGCAGCAGGGGTCCTCGCCGCCGTCCTTGTCTCTCTGGTCGTTTCTCAGGCGTCCAGCGCTGGGCTTCGCCTCGATCCCGTTGCAAGCGGCTTCGACAGCCCGGTCTTCCTCGGCTCGACGCCGGTGCATCCCAAGCGCCTTTTCGTGGTCGAGCAGCGCGGTGTCGTGAAGGTCATCCGCGACGGACGCGTGCGCTCCACTCCGTTCCTCGACATCCGCGATCTCGTCCGGAGCCCCGAAGACGGGGGCGGGGGCGAGCAAGGCCTTCTCTCGCTCGCATTCGATCCAAACTACGGGACGAATCGACGTTTCTTCGTGTACTTCACGAACGTCGACGGCGACATTCGAGTCGTGTCGTTTCGCGTCGGTAGCGCGTTCGGCCGCGCTGACCGAAGCACGTTTCGCCGCTGGGTCTCGATCGCGCATCCACCGGCCACGAACCACAACGGCGGCCAGGTCGCATTTGGGCCCGACGGATACCTCTACTTCGCCACCGGAGACGGGGGCGGAGGATGCGACCCGGGTGACGTCGCGCAAGATCGCTCCAGCCCGCTCGGCAAGCTCTTCCGGTTGAACGTCGGCGTCACAGGGGCGACTCGGGCGCAGGTCGGCTACGGTCTCCGCAACCCGTGGCGGTTCTCGTTCGACCCGGCGACACACGACCTGTACATCGGCGACGTCGGCCAGAACACGTGGGAGGAGATCGACCACACGCCGAGCGGCGCGACCGGAGTCGAGAACTACGGCTGGAACGAGTACGAGGGCCCGGATCGAATCGCGTGCGACAGCGGCGACGGGCTCAACCTTCGGCCCGGGACGTATCACAAGCGTCCCATTCACTGGTACAGCCATTCCGTCGGTTGCTCGGTCACCGGCGGGTACGTCTACCGGGGCCAGGCCGTCGCGGAGGCTCGCGGCCGCTATTTCTTCGGTGACTACTGCAGCGGCGACGTCTGGAGCTTCGTCATCCGAAACGGCGTCAAGGCGGGATTCGGCCGCCACCCGAACTTGACCGTCCCCGGCAATCTCTCGTCGTTCGGCGTCGGCCCCAGGGGCAGCCTCTACTTCGTTTCACACAGCGGGGGCCGCGTCTACCGGCTCGCGGCCGCCTAGCCCCGCCCGAACGGAACCGGGTCGGACGGGCTTGCGTATCTACGCTTGGATAGTGCGCGCTTGCATTGCATGCCTCACGCTCTTCGCGGCCATCACCCTGGGCGGCTGCGCGTCTGACGCGGACCGCTCGACGCCGTCGCCGGTGACGGCGAGTGTCCCGGACGCCACGACGGGATCCGAACCTGGCGAACCCGTGCGCCTGCGCCTAGAGAAGGTCGCCGACGGCCTCCAGAACCCGGTTCACGTCGCAGTTGCTCCTGGCGAGCCGGACCGGCTGTACGTCGTCGAGCAGACGGGCGCGATCCGCGTGTTGGAGGACGGCCGTCTGCGACAGGCCCCTTTCCTCGACGTCAGCAACGACATCCAGAGCGGTGGAGAGCAGGGCCTGCTGTCCGTCGCGTTTCATCCGGAGTACGAGGAGGACGAACGCTTCTTCGTCGACTACACCGACATTCACGGAGACACCCGAGTCGTCGAGTACCGCGTCAACGAGGATCGGACGGCGGCAGACCCGAGCACGGCGCGGATCATCCTCGCCGTCGAACAGCCGTACTCGAATCACAACGGCGGGCAGCTCGTGTTCGGGCCCGACGGCCTGCTCTACGTCGGGATGGGCGACGGCGGGAGCGGGGGAGATCCCGAGAACCGCGCGCAAGACCTCTCGGACCGGCTGGGCAAGATCCTCCGCACCGATGTCGATGGGCCGGCCGATGAGTGGGAGATCGTCGCGTACGGCCTCCGCAATCCTTGGCGGTTCTCGTTCGACCGTGAGAACGGCGAGCTCTACATCGCCGACGTCGGCCAGTCCTCGCAGGAGGAGATCAATTACCTGCCGAGCTCCGCGACCGGTCTCGTCAACTTCGGCTGGGACGTCTTCGAGGGCCGGCTCCGCCACGAGGAGAAGGAGCCGAACCCCGCCGGGCGCCTCGTCCGCCCGGTTGCGGTGTACGGGCGCGACGGCGGGTGCTCGGTGACGGGGGGATTCGTCTATCGCGGGGAGGCGATTCCGGCCGTCCAGGGCCGGTATTTCTACGGCGATTACTGCAGCGGGATCGTCTGGAGCTTCCGGATCGAAGGCGAGAAGGCGAGGGAGCTCCGCCGCGAGCCCTTCGAGGTCGAGGGGCTCTCCTCGTTCGGAGAGGATGCAAATGGAGAGATCTATCTGGCCGCGCTCTCCGGAACGATCTATCGTCTGGTGGCTCGATGAGGTACCAGTTCGTCGACTGTCGCTGGGAGCTCGGGAAGCCCGACCGCGGGCGCGAGCTCTATCTCGAGGGGCACATCCCCGGTGCTGCTTTCCTCGACGTGGAACGTGATCTTTCGACCCATCCGGGCAAGCCGCCGGTCCAGGGCGGACGCCACCCGCTTCCCTCCGAGGGCGACTTCGCACGTGCGGCTTCTCGCGCGGGAATCGGGCCCGGGGTCTTCGCGGTCGCGTACGACCAGGGGATGAGCGGCGGGGCCGCCCGGCTCTGGTGGCTTCTACGCCATTTCGGCCACGACGACGTAGCCGTGCTCGAGGGCGGGCTCGGCGCGTGGCTCGGCCGGCTCGTGACGGGAGAGGAGGAGATCCAGCCGAACGAGTTCGTCCCGAACACCCGGCGCGGCGACACGATCGACGCGGAGGAGATCGAGCGGCGCGCGGGCGAAGATGCGCTCGTTCTCGTGGATGCGCGCGCTCCCGAGCGCTACCGCGGCGAGACGGAGCCGATCGATCCCGTTGCCGGGCACATCCCGGGCGCCCGGAACGTGCCCTTCTCGGATACAGCCTCGCTCCCCGAGGAGGTGCTCAGGGCCGAGGAGATCGCCGTCTACTGCGGCTCTGGAATCACCGCCTGCGTAGACATCCTCGCGCTCGCGCGCGCTGGTCGGGAGGACGCAAAGCTCTATCCCGGCTCGTGGAGCGAATGGTCGGCTCTCGGCCTCCCCGTCGAGCGGGGTTAGCGCGACGCAGGGGGGCATGGCCCGCCTCGGAGAGGGTCTACGTTGCCGACCGGGCCCGCTCGAAGAGCCCGAAAGGATTCCCTTCCGTGTCGACGCAGTGCGCGAACCAGCCGATCTCGGGAACGGGGCTCCTTTCACCGGGCGTGCCGCGGAGCTCGCGAACCTGGTCGAGCGCCGCGTCCAGGTCGTCCACGTCGAAGTACACGACAAGGCCGCGTTCAGCCGAATCGCTCCTGTACAGGCCCGCGGTCAAGCCGTCTCCTGTGTCCGCCATGGAGTAGGGGAACTCTCCGGGCATGGTGTTGAATTGCCAGCCGAGGAGCGACGACCAGAAGGTCTGAGCGCGCTCCGCGTCGTCGGCGCGGATCTCGAAGTGAGTCAGCTTCCCTGCCATCGTTCCTCCCTGTCAGCCGAGGTCGACCTCGTTCATTCCGACGAACGGCTCGGCGCCGGGGTTAGCGCGGAAGCTCCCGTAGACCGCGATCGTGACCGCGAGATCCTGGACGGCGAGGCCCGTCGAGTCGAACACCGTGATCTCGTGCTCGTCCGCGCGACCGGATTCCTCGCCGGCGAGGATCGGACCTAGCTCGGCGACGCGGTCGCGCGTCAACCGGCCGTCCGCAACCGCCGCTGCGATGTCCCCGTTGTGGCTCGCCTGCTCCCATTCGTCGCAGAAAACTCGCGCGCGCAGGACCTCCTCGACCGCGATCTCGGCCTTTCCGGGGCCGTCGGCGCCCATGAGGCTGACGTGCTGGCCGGCGTGGAGCGTCCCGTCGTGGAAGATCACCTCGCGGCCCGGGGTGACCGTGGCCACGATGTCGGCCGCGAGCGCGTCCGCGAGGTCGGCCGCGACCCCGGTCCCCTCCCCGAGCTCGCCTGCGACGAGCTGCGCCTGGTTCGGTCGCGCGTCCCAGAGGAGCACTTCTCGCTCGCGTGCGAGAAAGGTTGCGGCCACCGCACGCCCGTTCACGCCGCAGCCGACCACCGCAGCCGGGCCGAGCGTGGGGCGAGCGAGGACCTCGGCGGCAAGGACGGCGGCTGCACCCGTTCGAAGGGCGGTCACGGCACCGGCGTCGAGGATCGCGAGGAGCTGGCCGGTCGCAGCGTCGGAGAGGAGGACGACTCCCGTGACCGTCGGGAGAGCGCGCGCAGGATTGTTCGGAAACGAGGAGACCCACTTCAGGAGGGCGTAGCCGGCGCCCGACGCGGGCATCGCGCGAAAGTCGCCGTCCGGCGGCGATGAGACATACAGCTTCGAGGGCATCTGCCAGTTTTCGCGCGTGTGCTCTACGAACGCGGTGCGCACGACCTCGACCGCGTCGCCTGGGTCGAGGGCCCCGTACACGTGGCCGGCGGAGAAGACGGGGACGCTCGGCATCGCGCGTATCCTAGGGCTGTGCGGGTCACCGTTTGCGATGTCGGACCGCGCGACGGGCTCCAGAACGAGGCGCGGACGCTTCCACCGGAGACGCGCGCCGAGCTCGTGAATCGCCTTGCCGAGGCGGGCGTGCCGCGGATCGAGGCCGTCAGCTTCGTCAACCCGGCCCGCGTGCCCGCGATGGCGGGCGCCGAAGACGTCGTCGATCGCATCGTCGACTGGGACCGGGCGACGTACGCGGGCCTCGTCCTGAATGAGCGCGGATATGAGCGACTCGCCGGGACACCGCTCCACGCGGCGCACTTCACGTTCGCGGCGACGGAAGAGTTCAGCCGGCGGAACGCGAATGCGTCCATCGACGAATCGCTCGCCTCGGCAGCGCGCGTCGTCGGGCGAGCGCACGCCGACGGCCGTTCCGCGAGCGTTTCGATGAGCGTCGCCTTCGGCTGTCCTTTCGAGGGCGCCGTTGAGCCGAGCCACGTGTCCCGCCTCGCCGAGGAAGTCGTGGGAACCGGGGCGGACGAGATCGTCTTCGCCGACACGATCGGTGTTGCGGTCCCGAGCCAGGTGCGGAAGGTCGTGAAGGGCGCCGTCAAGCTCGGCCGCCCGGTCGGGATCCATCTGCACAACACGCGCAGCACCGGGGTCGCGAACGCGTACGCAGCCCTCCAGGCCGGAGCGACGATCTTCGACGGCTCCGTCGGCGGTCTCGGCGGATGTCCCTTCGCGCCGAAGGCGACCGGGAACATCGCGACCGAGGACCTGGTGTATCTCCTCCACGGGGAGGGCGTGGAGACGGGCATCGACCTCGACGCACTGATCGGCGTCGCCCAGTGGCTCGAAGGCGTGATCGGCCGCGAGCTACCGGGGCAGGTCTATCGCGCCGGCACGTTCGCTCCCGTCGCGGGCTAGCGCGTTTGCGGGAAGCCCAGGTCGACCTTGCTCGTGGCCGGGTCGGGCCAGCGGCTCGTGACGACCTTGCCACGCGTGTAGAAGTTGATCCCCTCGGGACCGTAGACGTGCGAGTCGCCGAAGAGCGAGGACTTCCAGCCGCCGAACGAGTAGAACGCGACGGGAACCGGGATCGGGACGTTGATTCCCACCATCCCGGCCTGGGCCTCGAACTGGAACCGCCGGGCCGCGCCGCCGTCGCGCGTGTAGATCGCGACGCCGTTCCCGTACGGGTTCTCGTTCGCGAGCCGGACGGCCTCGTCGTATGTCTCCGTGCGAACGACCGAGAGGACCGGCCCGAAGATCTCGTCGCGGTACGCGTCCATCTCGGGCGTGACGTTGTCGAGGAGAGAGACACCGAGGAAGAAACCGTCGCCGTCGACTTCGAGCTCGCGCCCGTCCGTCACGACGGTTGCGCCCTGTTCTGTGCTGCTGTCGATGTACGAGGCGACCCGGTCACGGTGCTCGCGCGTGACGAGCGGACCCATCTCGGACTCAGGATCGAGGCCCGGCCCGACCTTGAGCTGCGGCAGGCGCTCCTTGATCGCGTTGACGAGCCGGTCGCCGACGTCGCCCACCGCCACGACGACGGACACGGCCATGCAGCGCTCGCCGGCCGAGCCGTAGGCCGCGCTGACCGCGGCATCGGCGGCCATGTCCACGTCCGCGTCCGGGAGCACGATCATGTGGTTCTTCGCCCCGCCGAGCGCCTGGACGCGCTTGCCGTGCTTCGCTCCGGTCTCGTAGATGTAGCGCGCGATCGGGGTGGAGCCGACGAAACTGACGGCGGCGACGTCGGGATGCCCGAGCAGACCGTCGACCGCGACCTTGTCGCCCTGGACGACGTTGAAGACGCCGTCCGGGACTCCCGCGTCCTGCAGCAGCTCGGCGACATAGAGCGAGGCTGAGG
>JACCYG010000294.1 GCA_013696595.1 Actinomycetota bacterium
ATCGGTCTCCCGAACTCGTTCCAGCAGTCCTTCGACGCCGAGAACCTCTTCTACTGGACGGCGCTCGCCCTTGTTCTCATCACGGTCTTCTGCTCGGTCCGTCTGCGCGATTCGCGTCTCGGGCGCGCCTGGATCGCGATCCGCGAAGACGAGACCGCCGCGGCGGCGATGGGCGTCCCGCTCATGCGGACGAAGACGTGGGCCTACGCGATCGGTGCGTTCTTCGGTGGGATCTCGGGCGCGTACTACGCGAGCTTCAAGGCAGGCGCGTTCCCGAGCGACTTCTACTTCAACATCTCCATCTTCCTGCTTTGCATGGTGATCCTGGGCGGGATGGGAAGCGTCTGGGGCGTGATCGTCGCCGGCATCATTCTCGGCTGGCTCAACATCGAAGGCCTGGCCGTGATCGGCAACAAGCTCAACCACAACTTCTTCGAACCGGTCTTCGACACGACGATCGAGGTTCCGAAGTACCAGTTCGGCATCTACGGGGTGGTTATCGTCCTCATGATGCTCTTCCGGCCGACCGGGCTCATCCCGGAACGCCGGCGCAAGCAGGAGATGGAGGAAGGCGTGTCCGACGAGACCCTCTTCGGAACGCAAGCCTAATGGCGGACATCGTCTCGGCCACGGGTGTGCGCAAGGAGTTCGGCGGCCTCGTCGCCGTGAACGACGTCGACTTCACCATCCCCGAGCAGGGAATCGTCGGGCTGATCGGGCCGAACGGCGCGGGCAAGACGACGTTCTTCAACATGCTCACCGGCGTCTACAAGCCGACCGCGGGAAAGATCGAGTTCGACGGCGTCGACGTGACCGGGAAGCCGCCGCACGCAATCACGAAGCTCGGAATCGGCCGCACGTTCCAGAACATCCGACTCTTCCAGCACATGTCCTCGCTCGAGAACGTGCTCGTGGGGATGCACTCGCGGCTCTCCGGCGGCATCATCCGCTCGGTCCTGCGCACGCCGGGCCTGAAGCGCGAAGAGCGCGAGGCGGAGGATCGGGCGCGCGAGCTTCTGCGCTACTCGGGTCTTCGCGGGCAGCACGACGACCTCGCGCGAAACCTCTCGTACGGTGACCAGCGTCGTCTCGAAGTCGCGCGCGCGCTCGCGACGGACCCGAAGCTCGTCCTCCTCGACGAGCCGACAGCGGGGATGAACCCGCAGGAGACATCGGACTTCACCGCCTTCGTCGGGAAGCTCCGCGAGGAGCGAAACCTAACGGTGCTCCTGATCGAGCACGACATGCGCGTGGTCATGGGCATCTCGGACCGGGTCACCGTCCTCGATTACGGAGAGAAGATCGCGGAGGGCTCCCCGGACGAGATCCAGAAGAACGAGCGCGTGATCGAGGCGTACCTCGGAAAGGGGGCGACTCAAGCAGCATGAGCAAGGAGGAGCGTGAGCGCGGCGACGGCAAGGGCAACGGCTTGATTCTCGAGGTCGAGGACATCCACACGTACTACGGCTCGATCCACGCGATCAAGGGCGTGACCCTGGAGGTGCACGAGGGCGAGATCGTGACGCTGATCGGCGCGAACGGCGCGGGCAAGTCGACGACGCTTCGCTCGATCAACGGCTTGAACCACCCGCGCGAGGGACGCATCCGCTTCCAGGGAAAGGACATCACGAACGAGGCGCCGCACAACGTCGTGAAGATGGGGATCTCCCAGTCGCCGGAGGGACGGAAGCTCTTCCCGCGGATGAGCGTCCTCGAGAATCTGCAGATGGGTGCGTTCCAGCGAAACGATCGGAGCGCGATCGCAGAGGACCTCGAGCGGGTGTACGGCCTCTTCCCGCGCCTCTCCGAGCGCAAGAGCCAGAAGGCGGGCACGCTCTCGGGCGGCGAGCAGCAGATGGTCGCGATGGGCCGGGCGCTGATGGCGAGCCCGAAGCTCCTCATGCTCGACGAGCCCTCGATGGGCCTCGCTCCGATCTTTGTCGAGAAGATCTTCGAGATCGTGCAGGAGATCAACGACCAGGGAACCCCGGTCCTCCTCGTCGAGCAGAACGCTCTGATGGCGCTCGACGTCGCCGATCGCGGCTACGTGATGGAGACCGGCGTCATCGCCGTCACCGACGAGGCCAAGAACCTGCGCCAGAACGAGAAGGTCCAGAAGGCGTACCTCGGGATCGAATAACGGCGCGTCGGCGTCGAAGGCGCGACCGCGCGCGACCTTCCGTCTCCCAGGACGGTAGCTTTCGCCGGCAGACGAGCGAGCGAATGCGCTTCATGCGGCGACGAGCCCATCTGTTCTCTCTGCTTCACGCTCGAGGTCGACCACGACGTGGACGACCGGGCACCCGAACAACTCGCGGGCGCGCAGGACGCCCTTCTCGAGCCAATTCGAGCGCGCGGGAGGATGCGTGGAGATGACGATCTCGTCGGCGGGGAACGTCGCGAGGGCATCGGCGATCGCCTGAAGCGGATCTGCATCGCCGATGTCGCCGGTCGCCGCGACATCCTCCTCCCGGAGCGCCGTGAGCGACCGCTCGAGCCGTGCTGAGGCCCTGGCACGGGCGCCGTCCTCGTCGGAGAACCAGTGGCGGAGGGGCGAGTTCAGCGCCGGGCAGACGACGCGGATCTCCGTGGGCCCCGAGGCGGCCCGGGCCGCGATCTCGGCCCGAAGGGCGCGTCCCGCGACCGTCTCGTTTGCGACAACCAGGATGCGCCGAGGCGGAGCTCCGTCGGTGCGGCTGGCGATTCCCATCCTTCCTCCTCTCGGTCGGTTGTTCCGTCTCTACGCTCCTTGGCCGCGTTCGGGTTCCGCCGGGGCGACCGCGTAGAGTTGGGGCAGTGCCGAAAACGCTGACCGGGGCGGAGCTTCAGCTCGACGACGGGCCCGCGCGCGAGTCCGACCTCTTCCTCGTCGACGGTAACAACCTCGCCTATCGCGCCTTCTTCGCGCTGCCCGAGGAGCTCGCGACGACCGATGGCTTCTCGACGAACGCGCTCCTCGGCTTCACGAACATGCTCTTCAAGCTCCTCGCCGACTACCGGCCGAAGGGTGTGGCCGTCGCCTGGGACACGCGGCCGGTGCACAGGGTCGAGCTCGCGCCGGAGTACAAGGTCGACCGGCGGCCGATGCCGGACCTTCTCCGCGAGCAGTTTCCGCATTTCCGGCCGATCGTGGAAGCGTTCGGGTACCGGAACCTCGAGTTCGAGGGGTGGGAGGCGGACGACGTGATCGCCACCCTCGCCTCACGTGCCGACGAGGCTGGAATCAAGACCTGCGTCGTCTCGACCGACCGCGACGCGTTCCAGCTCTGCTCGGAGAACATCTGCCTCATGATGACCCCGCGCGGCGTCGCGGACGTCCATGTCTACACGCCTGAGCGGGTCGAGGCTCGATACGGGATCCCTCCCGACCGGGTGCCGGATTTCATCGGACTCAAGGGCGATCAGTCCGACAACATCCCGGGCATCCCGGGGATCGGCGACAAGACCGCCGGTCAGCTGATCTCGCAGTACGGGTCGGTCGAAGGGGTGCTCGAGCATGTGGACGACCTCTCTCCCGCGCGCGCTAAGGCGGTTCGCGAGCACGCGGAGCAGGCCCTCGAATCGCGCGAGCTCGCGACCATGCGCCGCGACCTCCCGCTCGAGTGCGACCCCGCGGAGCTCGTGCTCGCCCCGCCGGACCGGTCGCAGCTACGCGAGATCTTCCGGCGCTTCGAGTTCCGGAACCTCCTGAACCGGGTCGACGAGCTCGACGAGGCCCTTCCGGCCGCCGAGCGGATCACCGCGGGAACTGAGGTGCCCTGGCGCGAGGGCGAGTTACCGCAAGCGCAGGGACGGGCAGGCCTCGCGATCCGCGAAGGCCGCTTCGCGCTCGCGCAGGACGACGGGGCGGTCGTGGGACCCTGGCGAGACGACCTTGCTGCGCGCCTGCGCGGCGCGGAGCTCGTCGCGCACGACTTCAAGTCGCTGCCGCGCCTCACGATGGAGCCGGCCGAGGACGCGATGATCGCCGCGTACCTGATCGACCCCGGCCGGCCGGCCTACCCGATCGACGAGCTCGCGTCGGAGTACGGCGTGGAGGTGATTCCCGACCCACCCGCGGAAGCGGAGACCGCGGCCCTCGTACGAGAAGCCGAGGCGACGCGCCGCCTCGCGCCGCTCCTGCTCGAGCGCGTCCGCGAGCGTGGCCTCGAGCGTCTCTACCGCGAGATCGAGCTGCCGCT
>JACCYG010000297.1 GCA_013696595.1 Actinomycetota bacterium
GTCGAGGACAAGCCGACCCCCGTCCGTCCCGCAGCGGCGATGTCGGGCGGCGACGTCGACGAGGAGCGCCGCCGGATTCACGACGACGCGCGAAAGGCCGCGGACGAGATGCGCCGTTCCGGCGGGCCCGACGCCGCCTGAGCGGGAATGCACCGGAACGAGCATACGGTCGAGATCGACCGGCCTCCAGCGGACGTCTTCCCGTACCTCGCCGCGAGCGACCAGCGCCTGCGCTGGATGGAGAAGCTCGTCTCCTCGGAGCAGTTGACCGAGGATGCGCCTGGGCTCGGCACGCGCTTTCACGACGTTTTCGAGGACCATGGCCAGCGTGTTGAGCTGGACGCCGAGATCGTCGACTGGCAGCCGGACGAGCGCCTCGCGATCCGCCTTCGCTCGAAGGTCGTTCACACGACCTCGACGCAGGAGCTCGAGGAGCGCGACGGCGGGACACGGCTCACCGCCGCCCTCGAGAGCGAGTACAAGTCGTTCGCGGCGCGCCTCGCGGCGGGAGTCGTCACGAGGCTTGTACAGTCCCAGCTCGAAAAGGATCTCGAGACGCTGAAGCGCCTCGTCGAGGCGGAGCGCTCGGCCTAGCGCCCGAGGAAACGCATCGCCCCACGTGTGAGCCCGCGGGCCACGCGCCACTGGTACGCCGAGGATGTGAGCCGCCGCCGCTCCACGGCGTTCGTCATGAACCCGGTCTCGGCGAGGACGACGGGCACGTTCGCCCAGTTGAAGCCCGTGAGGTCGCCGCGGCGTGAGAGGCCGCGGTCGGCCGCCCCGGTCGCGAACACCAGAGCGCGCTGGACGAGCCGCGCCGCGCGCAGGCTCGCGCCGTAGACGTCATCGGTCCAGCCACGGTGCCAGGCGGGATAGAGGGTCGAGACCCCGTGGCGGCCCGGGTCGGTCGATCCGTCCGCGTGGATGCGAAGCATGAGCGCCGCCTCGCGGCGGTTGCAGAATTTGGCGCGGTCGGCGTTTCCACGCTCGCCGTACGTGAAATCCGGGCCCGTGCGTGTCATCGCGACACGCACGCCGCGCGCGAGCATGATCCTGCGCGCCTTGCTCGCGATCTGGAGGACGACGACGACTTCGCCGGCCGTGCCGCCGGTGTCCTTCGCCTTCCGGATCGACGAGCCCGGGCCGATCGGCTCGGTGCCCCGCGGCACGTGCACCGAGTGGCCGGGGTCAAGGCAGACGAGGGGAGGCGGGGGCGGAAGCTCGGCAGGCGTCTCGACGACGAAGAGCACTGGCGCATCGTAGTCTGGGCATCCCGACGGCCCTTGACACCGGCCCGCGGACGCTCGTATCCTCCACCGCGGTTGTAAGGGCACCCTTACAACGCTCGACGACCAGGAGGACCGTTTTGGGAGCCGCGCTCCTCACCACCCGCGAAGGGCTCGAAGCCTCGCTCATCGTCGGAATCGTCCTCGCCTACCTCGCGAAGACGGGCAACCGCCGCCACTTCAACACGATTTGGCTCGGGACGGCGGCCGCCGTGGTCGTGTCGGCCATCACCGGCGCAGTCCTCTTCTTCACAGTGGGCGCACTCGAGGGACGGGCGGAGCAGATCTTCGAAGGCGTTGCCATGCTCTCGGCCGTCGCCGTCCTCACCTGGATGATCTTCTGGATGCGAAAGCAGGCGGTGAACATCAAGCGCGAGCTCGAGGCGCGACTCGAGGGCGCGATCGCTGCCGGCTCGGCCATAGGCCTCGCCTCCGTCGTCTTTTTCGCAGTCCTCCGCGAAGGTTGGGAAACGGCCCTCTTTCTGTTCGCGATCAGCGAGAGCTCCTCACCGCTCGTGACGACGATCGGCGCGGTCGTCGGCCTCGCGATCGCGATCTCGCTCGGTGTCGCCCTGTACATGGGCTCGCGCCGGCTCAACCTCCGCCAGTTCTTCACCGTCACGGGCACGCTCCTCATCGTCTTCGCGGCTGGCCTGCTCGCGCACGGCATCCACGAGTTCCAGGAGGCCGGCCTGCTCCCGCTGACGATCGAGAACGTGTGGGACACGAACTGGATCGTGAGCGAGGAGTCGACGTTGGGTGAGTTCATGAAGACGCTCTTCGGCTACAACGGGAACCCGTCGCTGCTCGAGGTCGTCGCGTGGGTCGCCTACGTCGCCCTGGCGATCAGCTTCTTCCTCCGGCCGCTCGTGAGTTGGCGCCGCCGTCCCGCGCCGGCCGGCGCGTAGGCAGACGGCGACACCGCTCGACGACGAGCTCAACCGCCTTTACGGCGCCAAACTCGGCGAGTTCGTGCGTGCTCGCGACGAGCTGGCCCGGCGGCTGAAGAAAGAGGGCCGGCTTGACGACGCCCAAGAGGTCAAGC
>JACCYG010000350.1 GCA_013696595.1 Actinomycetota bacterium
GTCAACCTCCACGTCCGCCTCGAGCGCGAGGTCGCGCGGAGGGAGCTTGCCGAGCGAGTTCAGCGCGGCGCCTGCAACGAGCGCGCCGCGGACGAAGCCGTTCCGGAACGCCGGCCGCATGTTTCGCACCCTCCGTAGGTCGGTCCAGATGTAGCTCTCGCGGATCGCCCGGTCGTATGACTCGAGCGCCCCGGGCGTCCAGGCCGTGCTGCCCGGGCGAACGGCGTCGACAGCGGTCTCGGCCGCAAGCATCCCGGAGCGCATCGCGTAGTGGATCCCTTTGAGGGCGGGGACGTTCACGAACCCAGCCGCATCGCCGACGATCATGCCGCCCGGGAAATGGAAACGGTCGGGAAGGGCGAGGAACCCACCCTCGGGAATCGTCTTCGCGCCCCACGCCACCCGCTTGCCGCCTTCGAGGAGCCGATGGATCCGCGGATGGCCCTTGAACTCCTGGAGGAGGTCGTGCACGGACACAGTCGCATCGCTGTGGTCGAGACCGACGACCATCCCGAGCGCGACCAAGTTGTCGCCCATCGGGTAGATGAAGCTGCCGCCGAACTCGCGGTAACGCTTCCCGCCGCGGAGCGGCCACCCCATCGTGTGCATGACGCGCCGAAGCGGGTGCTCGACCTCCCAGACCTCCTTCACGCCGAGCGCCCACACCTGCGGCTTCGACGAGAGAGCGAAGCGCTGCATGGCAATCCCGCTGAGATGCCCCTGCGTCCCTTCAGCGAGAATCGTGACCCTAGCCCTGATGTCGGACCCGGGCTCGAAGTTCCCGAGCTCCTCGCCTTCGCGCCCGCGCCCGCGATCGCCGGTGCGCACGCCGACTACGCGGCCCGCCTCGACGAGAAGCTTGGACGCCGCGGTCTCCGGTACAAGCGTCACATCGAGCTCTTCCGCTTTCTCGGCGAGCCAGCGTCCGAGCTTGCCGATCGAGGCGATGTGGTTCCCGTGGTTCCACATCGTCGGCGGAGTCGGGACCCGGATCGCGCGCGACGGGGTCATGAAGTAAAGCCCTTCGCGGATCACCGGCCCGTAGAACGGCATGTCGTCTGTGTGCATGCCGGGAAAGAGCTGGCGCAGCGCTCGCGGATTCACGACTGCGCCCGAGAGGAGGTGTGAGCCCGGCGCCTTGCCCTTCTCGACGATCGCGATCGGAACGTCGCCGAGGCGCTCGCGCAGTTCGGGTCGCTCCTCGAGGAGCTGCCCCGCGCGGATCGCAGCCGCGAGCCCCGCGGGGCCCGCGCCGACGATCAGAATCCCGACGTCGATTCGCTCGTCCGGCGGGTCACTCGGCGCTGCGACGAACTCGTCCGGGTCGAACGGAGGCGGATAGTCGGCCGCGCGCGTCATGTCAGGCGGCCTTCCGCTGTCGAACGAGCTCAGTCAGCCTCGGAATGATCTCGTGGAGGTCGCCGACCACGGCGAGATCCGCGTATTCAAAGATCGGCGCGTGCGGGTCCTTGTTGATCGCCACGATCGTCCCCGAGCCCTGCATCCCGACCTTGTGCTGAATCGCGCCCGAGATCCCACAGGCGACATAGAGCTTCGGCGAGACGGTCCGCCCCGTCTGGCCGACCTGTGCGGCGTAGGGATACCAGCCTGCGTCGACAACCGCCCGCGTGGCGGCCACGGCGCCGCCGAGTGCACGGGCAAGCTCTTCGAGCAGCGAGAAGTTGTCCGGGCTGCCGAGCCCGCGCCCGCCCGCGACGATGACGTCGGCGTCCTCGATCGACGGCCCTGACCTCTCTTCGTGGGCCTGTTCGAGCATCACCGTCTGCGCCGACCACTCCTCCACCTCGACGGGAATCTTCTGTACCGCCGCGTCGCCGCCTTTCGCGACCGGCTCGAACGTGCCCGAACGGATGAGCGCCAGGCTCGGATCCCTCTTCCACCCGACGTCGACGAGAATTGAATCCTGGAGCGCCGGGCGTTTGCCGACGAGCCGGCCGTCCGCGCGCTCGAGGTCCACCAGGTCCCAGTTCAGCCCGGCATCCAAGCGCGCGGCGAGCGCTGCCGCGATGTCGGCCGTGAGGACGGACGCCGCAAAGAGGACCGTGTCGAACCCCTGGTCCCGTACGACCTGCTCGAGGACGTCGACCCGAGGCTGAGGGACCGGATCCGCGAGCGCAGGATCGTCGGCGACAAGCACACGGCCCGCTCCGTACCCGCCGATCGACGACGCGAACTCGGAAACGCCAGGACCGCAGAGGACTGCCGTGACGTCGTCGCCGAGGTCGGCCGCCTTCGAGACAACGCCGAGCGCCCCCCTCACAGGCTCGCCCTCGTGGTGCTCGACGTAGACGAGCGTCGCCACTAGTGGCTCGTCCGGTGACATTGCCGCGTCTCTGGCGAGTGCAAAACAAGCCAGACGAGGACGCAGGGAGCCCCTGTATCGAATGAGATACAGGGGCGACTGAGGACGCAGCTCTGGCGCAGCTTTTGCGCCGCCAGAGGCACGGAGGATGTTGCTGGGCGAGCCACTAAAGGATCTTTCGGGCGCTCAGGTACTCGATGATCTTTTCCGCGGCGTCGCCCTCGTCTTCGATGCGTTGCGTCTCGCCGCGCGCCGCTGGCTCGCCGAGTGCGTAGACCTCCGTCCGAGAGCCCGCGGCGCCCACCTCGTCGCCGGCGAGCCCGAGGTCTACGAGGGACACGGTCTCCTGCGGCTTTTTCTTCGCGCCCATGATTCCCTTGAGCGATGGGTAGCGCGGCTCGTTGATCGCATCCGAGACGGCGACGACGCATGGGAGCGCTGCCTCGATCACGTCGTAGCCGTACTCCGTCTGGCGCTTCGAGCGCGCCTTGCCCTCCCTGAGCTCGAGGCTGGCAGCCTGCGAGATCATGGGCAGCCGGAGCCTGTCGGCAAGCGCCGCCCAGAGGACCGCGCCGTCGGAGTCGCCCGCCTGCTGGCCGAGGACGATGAGGTCGGGGCTCTCGCGCTCGAGAGCCTTCGCGAGAACCTTCGAGGTTGCGATCAGGTCGGAGCCTGCGGCGGCCTCGTCGGTCACGAGAACGACGCGATCGGCACCCATCGCAAGGGCCTTGCGGAGTGAGTCCATCGCCTTCCCGGGGCCCATCGAGACGACCACGACCTCCGTCTCGCTCGAGGCATCCTTCACCCGTAGCGCCTCCTCGAGCGCGTGTGTGTCGAACTCGTTGAGCGTGCCGTCTCCACTGCGGTCGAGCCGAAGCGTTTGAGGGTCGATTCGCTTCGTCGCCGAGGCGTCCGGGACCTCCTTCATGCAGACCGCAATTTTCACGGGCGCGAGCATACCCGCGAGTCTTCACTCAACCCGACGGAGGACTCTGCCGGGCACGTTTGCTAGGGTCCCGCCCTTCGAGCGGGAACCGGTGCGTATGCCCAGAAACCCCGGATGACAGCCCGAAGCTTCCTTTTCGCCCTCCTGGCCATGTGGGTCTTCGCAGGGACCGCGAATGCGGCCGTTCCGGAGCGAATCCTCTTCCCCGTTGTGGCAAAGGCGTCCTACACCGACGATTTCGGGGCTCCACGCTCGGGCCACAGCCATCGAGGAAACGACATCATGGCCGCGCGCTGGTCGCCGGTCGTCGCGGTCGAGCGGGGCGTGCTCGAAAAGCCGACGTGGGCCCGGACCGAGTGCATGCTCATTCTCCACGGAGCCAGCGGAACCGACTACTGGTACCTCCATCTGAACAACGACCTGACGATGTCGAACGACAACAAGGGCGGGTGCACCAACGGGGTCTCCTACGCCGCCGGGCTCGCGAACGGCCAAAGGGTCCGCGGCGGGCAGCTGATCGGCTACGTGGGCAACTCGGGGAACGCAAACTGGACGAACACGCACCTCCATTTCGAGCTGCATCCGAACGGCGGCGGAGCCGTTTCGCCCTACAGGTGGCTGCGCAACGCCCGGCGTCTCCTCTTCCCCGGCCCGACGGACGCAACGAAGACGACGCGGCTCGCGCTCGTCGGACGAGCGA
>JACCYG010000351.1 GCA_013696595.1 Actinomycetota bacterium
GTACAGGAGTCAGGGGACGGGTCGTCCCAGGCCCGCGTCCGCGATCGCGACGTACGTCCGCTCCGATTCCTCGGGGCCGACGCGAACGTCGTTGGTGACCAGGCGGACGACGAGCTGGTGCCTTACGTGGAGGTCGCGTGTTCCAGGCACGCACCGCCCATTCGAAGAGCACTATCCGATGCCGGGCTCCTGGTCGTCGTCCCACTTGATGCGCTCGATCGACACGGCCGCGGCGAACGAGCTGCCCGGATGCCAGGCGACAACCGCGTCCGCACCGCCGTCTTCGCTGAACACGATCCGGCAGCCGAAGTAGCGGTAATCCTCGGGTAGCGGGTCCTTGACCGACTCGCCGAGCTTTTCGGTTACGTCGGTGCAGGAGCTCTCGAGCATGCGTTCGCCCCGCCGCTCTCGACCTGTTGCGCGTTGAAGTTCGACTTCAGGCACCCGGCGAACTTGCGGGCGGGAAAGTCTCCCGTGCACGGCGCGCTCGAGGTGCTTGCCGGCGAGGAGTCGTCGCGTAGGACTGCGACCGCCACCAACGCGCCGATAACCGTGATGGCGAGGACGGCTACTGCAATTTGCAATCCCAGCACGCGTCGGCACGCAGTCCAGGGGTACTTGGCGCTCGGCTCCTTCTTCGCGCTTACCCCTCGTCGTCCTCGCCCTCACGCTCCGGCGGGAGCGGAAACCCGGGCTCGAGCGGTTCCTCGGGGCCGGGCGGCGCAGGCGGCGCGTCGGGAACGTTGGCGGGCGAGTCCGGCGGAGCGGGAACACCCGCGCGCGGGTTCATGAGGAGCGGCATGCTGTACCCGTTCCCCACACCGCTTCCGCGGAAACGCTCAGCGCTCGAGCGGAGCCATCGTCAGGCCGTGGCCCTGGAGCTGCGACCAATAGAGCTCCGCGGGTTCGCGGAGGCCCGACCACACGATCGCCTGGCCGGTCTCGTGGATCCGGTTCGCGAGCGCGACCCCACGGTCGTACGTCACGCCCGGGATCACGCTCGCGAGCGCGAACGCGACGCCCTCGAACGTGTTGTGGTCGTCGTTCAGGACCACGACCCGCCAGGCGTCGCCGAGCCCTCCGCTCGAGTCATCACGGATCCTTTCCTTTGTCGGTGTCGCGGGTGAGACCGTCATATCTCTGACTGTAGTGGCGCGCGCGTTTGAGCCGACCCGCGCCGGGTACTCCGGGGCGCGATGCCTGAGATCGGGTACGCGCTCTCGAGCGAGGAGCATCCGCCGAACGACCTCGTCGCCGCCGCACGGCGCGCCGAGGAGGCCGGCTTCACCTACGCGCTCATCTCCGATCACTTCCATCCCTGGGTGGACGCACAAGGCGAGAGCCCGTTCGTCTGGGGCACCATCGGCGGGATCGCGCGTACGACCGAGCGGCTCCGACTCGGCACGGGAGTAACGTGCCCGATGATCCGCACGCACCCCGCGATCATCGCGCACGCGGCGGCGACCGCCGAAGCGATGATGCCGGGCCGCTTCTTCCTGGGGCTCGGCACCGGCGAAAATCTGAACGAGCACGTGACGGGCGCGCGCTGGCCGGCCGGCGACGAGCGTCTCGAGATGCTCCGGGAAGCGATCGAGGTCATCCGCCTCCTCTGGCAGGGCGGCCGGCAGACGCACCGCGGTAGGCACTACACGGTCGAGGACGCTCGGATCTATACCCTCCCGGACCCGCCGCCGCCGATCGCCGTGGCAGCTGGGAAGCCGGGAGCCGCGAAGCTCGCGGGCGAGAACGACGGATTCATCGGGGTGGCGCCGGAGAAGGACCTGATCGACGCCTTCGAGCAGGCAGGCGGCAAGGTGAAGCCGCGCTACGGCCAGGTCACGATCTGCTGGGCGGAGTCCGAGGACGAGGCGAAGAAGACGGCACACGAAGTCTGGCCGAACGCTGCCGTCCAGGGAGAGCTCGCCCAGGAGCTCCCGAACCCGGAGCACTTCGAGCAGGCCGCCGAGATGGTGACGGCGGACGACGTCGCCGAGAGCGTGGTCTGCGGCCCCGACCCGGAACCGGTCCTCGAGCAGATCAAGACGTACGAGGAAGCGGGCTACGACCATGTGTACCTCCACCAGGTCGGCCGTGACCAGGAGGGGTTCTTCCGCTTCGCCGAGCGCGAGATCCTCGCGAAGTTCCGCTCGTAGGAACGGTCCCGCGTTAGACGCTGTCGTACGGGTCGCGAAAGAGCCGGTACGCGACGACGGCCGCGCCGACGAGGAGCGAGAGGGGGACCACGAACAGCACGAACTCCCAGTCGAATTCGACTGTGATCGCAGCGATCGCGAGCACGAGGAGCGAGAAGAGGCCGAGGAGGCCGAGACCGAGCGCAAGGGCGGTGGACGGACGATCGACCGGCCCCGGCGCGGCGGGTGACGACGACGGCCGGAGCTCGCGCGGAAGCTCGGTGATCCGCGACGCGTCGGCTCCCTCACCCTCGATCCCCTTGTCGGGATCGAGCTCGAGACTCTGCTCGATCCCCTCATCGGAGACGTTCAGCCGGACCCGAAGCGCTGCGTGGTCGACCGCCGCGACGTCGCGCCACGGAAAGACGCGGACGTCGTGCGTCGCGGGCGGCGTGCCGCGCTCAACCGCTACCAGGAGCTCGTCCCGGCGCGAAAGAAGCACCGTCACCTTCCCGACGTGCGTTCCCGACGTCGTCTCGACACGGTACTCCTCGAGTCCGCTAGCCGGGGCGCCGGCCGGAGCCACCTCGTAGGTCCAATCCGCCCGCGCCACTCTCGCGTCGTACCCGGAAGGCGCCGATACAATCCCGAGAGCCTGGGGGCGTAGTTCAGCTGGTTAGAACGCCGGCCTGTCACGCCGGAGGTCGCGGGTTCGAGTCCCGTCGCTCCCGTTACTCGAAAACCCTGCTCCTACAGGTTTTTGACTCTTACGTCGGATGAGCAGCTTCTGGGCTGGGCAGCAGAAGGGCAGCAAACGACCAATCTGGGCGCACAGCCGGATCCTTTCTCGGGCTCACGGGCTAGCGGAATCAGACATGAGACGACCTGAAGCTGGTTGCGACGAGAGACGACAAGCGGCTCTCCTCGTGCAACCGGAGACCTCGTCGCGACCCGAGGTGTTGTCAGCGAGGCACGAAGCACAACGCTGACGAGGAGTTGCTGTCACATGTAGTACGCGTATCGCGGCTCGACGGGCTCATCCGGCCCGACGTACTTGAGGATCTTCCCGACCTGCCGTGCGGCGCGCACCGTGATTGGATCGTGCCCGTCGAACTGGGTGTTGTTCCAGTTCATCTTCGTCAGCGCCAGCACTTCCTCTGCGAGTGCCTTCGGCGTCGACTCGGTGCGGTCACAGCGGATCCCGAGTGGTTGCGGGACGTACATGCCGGGATAGGTTCCGAAGAACTCGACGCTGCCC
>JACCYG010000018.1 GCA_013696595.1 Actinomycetota bacterium
GGGTCTCGGGCTCGACGCTGAGCTCGTGCGCCGGGTGGACGCGCTCGGCCGCGAGAGCGGCCGCCGCCCCGGCGACCTCGCCTTCGTCGCCACGCTTGCACGCCTGCTCGCCGCACACGGCGGCCGCTTCGAAGAGACACTCACGATTCTCGGGCGCGGTCGCGCGGCCTTCGCCCTCGTCGCCAACGGAGACCCGTACAGCTACGTCGGCCCCCTGCCGATTCACGTCGCGCCGGACGCGCGCTTCGAGCTCGGCCTCGATCTCGTTGCGCCGACGAGGCTCAGAATGCGGCAGTTCCCGCGCGTGCTCTTCTGGCTTTTGGCGCGCCCGAGCCACACCCACGTGCCGTGGATCACGCACATCCACGACGCGGACGAGATCCGGATCGAGTGCGACGGCCCGACACCGCTCCAGGTCGACGGCGAGGATCTCGGCGACGTCACGGATGCGCATTTCGAGACGGAGCGCGGGGTGCTGAACGTGCTGGTCGGGTAGAAATCTCCCCATGACCCAGGTCGCATCGGCCGAGCCCGAGCTCAGGCGCGTCATCGGGGACGGGGAGGCGGTCGCCGACGGTGAGGTCGACGGCCTCGACGAACGCGACTTACTCGAGCTCTACCGCGACATGGTCCTCCTGCGGACGTACGACGAGCGTTCGCTCGTCTATCACCGCCAGGGCCGGATCGGGACGTACGCGATCTTCTGGAACCACGAGGCGATGCAGGCGGGGTCCGTCCACGCCCTCGCCGACGAGGACTGGATCTTCCCGAGCTACCGAGAGTCTGCGATCGGGCTCCTGCGCGGGATGCCGCCCGCCACCGTGCTCTCCTGGTGGCGTGGCCACCCGGCGGGCTGGTGGAACCCCATCGACTACAACGTCGCGTCGATCTGCGTGCCGATCGCGACGCACGTTCCTCATGCCGCAGGGCTCGCCTGGGGCAAGAAGCTCCGCGGCGAGAGCGCGTGCGCGATCGTCTTCTTCGGCGACGGCGCGACGTCGGAGGGATCGTTCCACGAAGGCGCGAATTTCGCGGGCGTGATGCAGGCGCCGCTCGTGCTCTTCTGTAACAACAACCAGTGGGCGATCTCGACGCCGGTCTCGGCCCAGACTCGTGCGGAGGCGCTCGTCGACAAGGCCGTCGGCTATGGAATTCCCGGTGTCCGGGTCGACGGCGCCGACGTGCTGGCGGTCTACGAGGCGACGCGCGAGGCGGTTGGGCGGGCGCGGGCGGGAGAGGGGCCAACCTTTATCGAGGCCGTGACGTACCGCATCGCTCCGCATGCGACCGCGGACGACCCGAGCGCCTACATCGACCTCGAGCGCGTGGAGGAGGAGAAGAAGCGCGAGTGCGTCGGACGCTACGAGGCGTACCTCAAGCGGACGGGCGTGCTGACGGACGAGGCCGCGCAACAGATCCGCGCCGAGGCCACCGAGCTGATGCGCCGGGCGATTGCGGACGCAGAGGCACAGCCGCCCGCCGACGTCTCGCTCCTCTTCGAGCACGCGTACGCCGATCCGCCGGCCTCCTTCGGCGACGAGCTCGCCGAGCTGCGGAGGAGCCTCGAATGAGCGAGCTGACGCTGGTCGAGGCGGTCAACGACGCGCTCCACACCGAGCTCGAGCGCGACGAGAATGTCATGGTGATGGGCCAGGATGTCGGGCGAGCCGGGGGAGTCTTCCGCGCGACGGCGGGCCTGCGCGATCGCTTCGGCCCCGACCGCTGCGTCGACACACCGCTCGCCGAGGCGGGGATCCTCGGCACAGCAGTGGGCCTTTGCATGGCCGGCTGGCGGCCCGTCTGTGAGATGCAGTACGACGCGTTCAGCTACCCGGCGCTCGACCAGCTCATCACTCACGTGGGCCGCTACCGGTGGCGGACCGGGGGAAAGATGAGCTTTCCGCTCACGATCCGCATGCCGTACGGCGGCGGCGTCCGCGCGCCCGAGCTCCACGACGACTCTCCCGAGACGTACTACGTCCACACGCCCGGTGTGAAGGTGGCGATCCCGTCCACGCCCGCCGACGCCAAGGGATTGCTCGCGGCTGCGATCCGCAACCCCGACCCGGTCGTGATCTTCGAGCCGAAGCTCCACTACCGGACGATGCGCGGAGACGTGCCCGAGGGAGAGCACGTCGTACCGCTCGGTGAGGCCAGAGTTGTCAGAGAAGGAAACGACGTGACCTTCGTCGCTTACGGATCGATGGTGCCCGTCGCCGAACGCGCAGCCGACGAGCTCGCCGGCGAGACGAGCGTCGAGGTCCTCGACATCCGGACGCTCAAGCCGCTCGACGAGGACGCCCTCCTCGCCTCGGCTGCGAAGACCGGACGCGTGGTCATCGTCCAGGAAGCGCCGCGCACCGTCGGCTACGCCGCGGAGCTCGCCGCGATCCTGGCCGAGAAGTCGAT
>JACCYG010000040.1 GCA_013696595.1 Actinomycetota bacterium
GTATATGGACGAACGGTTCCTTGCCAGCGGTCGTCGTCGCCGGGCAACGCGCCTAGGCCGCGGCCGTTCCCGCTCACGTCCGTCACGTCGATCTCCTCAGTCGGTGTCGTGGTCGCGCTCGCAGTACTCCGGGCAGGTGCATTCAGCGAGCTCCGCCGTACACGAGACAGGGCCGCCGGAGTCGCCCGTGGGCTCGACGTCTGCTCGCGTCTCATCCGGTCGGGCCAGGAGCGCTATGGATCCAGGATTCATCATTTTCGGATTCTAACACGGGCCAAATAGGCATAAACCTAGTCTTCCGGGGAGTTTTCGGATCCCACCTAGGCCGTTTGGACTCCGCGGCTTAGGGACGGCTATGCGCGGAGCTCGGCGTCGAAGCGGTCGGCGAGCGCGCTTACGATCCGCTCGCGAATTGCGGCGGCGTCCTCGTCCGAGAGCGTCCGTTCCGGCGACTGGAACGCGACGTGGAGGGCGATCGACTTCTTGCCGGCCGGGATCTGGCCGCCGTGGTAGACGTCAAAGACGCGGGCCTCGCGGAGCTCCGGTCCCCCGGCGTCGCGCGCCGCGGCGATCAGGTCGCCGGCCGGAACGCTCTCGTCCACCACGAACGCCAGGTCCTGACGCACGGCGGGGTAGGTGATCACGTCCTCGTACTCGACCGCAGCCGGCGCGTCGGCGAAGAGGTCGCCGAGATCGAGCTCGAAGGCGGCCCACGGCCCCTCCAGAAGATAGGGGTGGAGCTCCCCGAGCCAACCGTGTTGTACCGCGGCCGCTTTGCCGGGATGAAGCCAGTCGTGCTGCGTCCGTTCGATCCGCGGCTCGAGCTTGAGTGCGTGGAAGATCCGCTCGACGGCGCCTTTCGCACGGAAGAAACCGCCTTGCGCGATTCCACCCACATGGCGGCGTTCGTCAGGGAGATCCCCGTCACGCGGGAAATAGACGCGCGCGATCTCGAAGAGCGCAACATCGTCGTTTCCGGCATCGAGGTTCCGGCGGGCCGAGCCGAGCAGGCTGCGGAACAGGCTCGTGCGCAGGACGTTCACGCCGGAAATTGGATCGGGAAGCCGAAGCGCGCGGGGATCGTCGTCCCGATCCGTGATGCTCCACGTATACGCCTCGGAGAACCCGGCGGCCGTCAGCGCGTCCTCGACCACGCGGCGCAGGCGCTGCTCCTTTGTCAAGGTTCCGAACATCGCGCTCCGCCGCGGGAGCGTGAAGGGGACCTCCGCGAGATGAACACGTGCGACCTCCTCGACGATGTCGGCCTCGCGCGTGACGTCGCGCGCGCGCCAGGTCGGCACGGTGACGCTCCAGTCGTCCTCGACCTCGAATTGGAGGCGCTCGAGGAGTCGCCGCTGTTCTCCGGCCGGCACGTCGATTCCGATCAGACGGTTCGCGCGGTCCGGGCGAAAGCGAACAACCGGCCGCTCCGGTAACGCCCCCCGCACGTCGGTCGAGCCGGTCCAGCGCGCGCCCGAAAGCTCGACGATGAGCTCGGTCGCGTAGACGGCCGCCGGCTCGGCGAGGTACGGATCGACGCCCTTCTCCCAGCGGTTCGATCCGTCGGTTCGCAACGCCAGCCGCTCGGACGTCCGGAGGATCCCCGCCGGCTCGAAGTTCGCTGCCTCGAGGAGGACGTTCTGCGTCTCCGGCCGAACCTCGGTCTGCTCGCCGCCCATGATCCCGGCGAGAGCGACGGCGCGCTCCGCGTCGGCGATCACTAGCATCGACGGGTCGAGACGCCGATCGTTCCCGTCGAGCGTCCGCAGCGCTTCCCCGCGGCCGGCAGCGCGCACGATGACCCTCCCACCCGCGAGCGTGTCCGCATCGAAGGCGTGGAGCGGATTTCCGAGCGCGTGCATGACGTAGTTCGTCACGTCGACGACGTTCGAGATCGGGCGTAGGCCCGCCGCGATGAGCCGCGCCTTCAGCCACGGCGGCGACGGGGCGATCTCGGCGTCCCGGAAGAGTCGCCCGATGTAGCGCGGTGCGGCCTCGAGGTCCTCGACCGATACGTCCACGGGCTCGTCCTCGGCTTGCTTCGGCTCTCGACCCGGCCAGGGAGCGAGCTCGGCGCCCTCGAAGAGCGCCGACACCTCGCGCGCGATCCCGTAGACCGAGAGCAGGTCGGGGCGGTTGCCGGTCACCTCGACCTCGAGCACCTCCTCGCCAAGGGGAATCACGTCGGCGAGCGGCGTTCCCGGCTCAGGCCCCTCGGGCAGCACGAGAATCCCGGTCTGGTCGGCTCCGAGCTCGAGCTCCCGTTCGGAGAGAATCATCCCGTCCGAGACGGTCCCGCGGAGCTTTGCGCGCTCGAGCTTCGTCCCGCCCGGCAGCACCGCGCCCGGTAGCGCGACCGCGACGGTCGCCCCGGCGCCGAAGTTCCACGCGCCGCAGACGATCTGCCGCGGCTCGCCCTCCCCCACGTCCACCTGGCAGAGCTGAAGGCGGTCGGCGTTCGGATGCTTGCCGGCCTCGAGGACGCGACCGACGCGGTAGAGGCCGAGGTTTCCGTCCTCGTCGACCACACCCCGCCTCGTGATCCGCTCGACCTCGCACGTGGAGACGGCGAGCCGTTCCGCCAGCTCGGGGAGCGGAACGTCGAACGTCACGTACTCGCGGAGCCAGCCGATCGGGATTCTCATGGCACCGGCCGCTAGAACTGGCGCACGAAGCGCAGGTCGTTGTCCCAGAGGAGACGCACGTCGGGGACACTGTGGCGAAGCTGGGCGATCCGCTCGAGCCCGAGGCCGAAGGCGAACCCCGAGTACTCCTCGTAGTCGTAGCCGACGAACTCGAAGAGAGACGGGTCGACCATCCCGGATCCCCCCATCTCGATCCAGCCGGAGAACTTGCAGACGCGGCAACCGGCGCCCTCGCAGAGAAAGCAGGAGACGTCCGGCTCCATCGACGGTTCAGTGAAGGGGAAGAAGTGCGTCCGGAAGCGCATCCCGCGCTCCTCGCCGAACAGCGCCCGCATCAGGTGGAGAAGCGTCCCCTTGAGGTCGGCGAGGGTGATGCCCTTGTCGATCGCGAGCCCCTCGACCTGGTGGAAGATCGGATTGTGGGTGGCGTCGGGCGTGTCGCGCCGGTAGACGCGGCCCAGCGAGATCATGTAGATCGGCGGCTCTTGCTCCTCCATCACGCGGATCTGCGACGGCGACGTCTCGGTGCGAAGGAGCGTGTCGCCGTTCAGGAAGAGCGATGCGCGTCGCGACCGCGCCGGGTGCCAATGCGGGAAATTGAGCGCGTCGAAGTTGTAGTGCGTGGACTCCACCTCGCGGCCGTCGACGATGCGGTAGCCGAGACCGAGGAAGACGTCCTCGACCTCGCGGCGGATCTGCGTGATCAGGTGAAGATGGCCCCGCGGCGGCGCGTCGCCCGGAAGCGTGACGTCGACGACGTCCTCGCTCAGGCTGCGGTCTAGCTCTGCCCGCTCGAGCTCGGCCTGGCGCGTGGCAAGCGCGGCCTCGAGGTGCTCGCGGACGGCGTTCAGGGTCATACCCGTCTCGCGGTCGCGAACGGCGCGAAGCGCCTGCTTCAGCTCGCTCTTCCTCCCCAGGTAGCGGACGCGGGCGTCGCCGAGCTCGTCGAGGGTCGAAGCGTTCGCAATCGCGCTTTGCGCCTCGTTTTCGAGCGCCCGAGCGTCCATGCCGGCGAGCGTATCATCGGGGTCGGTGTCGTCTTATGACGCGATCGCCGAGCTCTACGACGCGTGGAGCCGGAGCGTGACCGAGGACGTCGGCTTCTACGTCGACCTCGCCGTCGAGGCCGGCGGCCCCGTCGTCGAGCTCGGCGTCGGCACCGGCCGGATCGCGGTGCCGGTCGCCGAAGCCGGTGTTCCCGTCATCGGAATCGACTCCTCGGCAGGGATGCTCGAGGTCTGTCGGCGGCGCGCCGAAGCGGCGGGCGTCGCCGAGCTCGTCGACCTCCGCGTCGGTGATCTGACGGCGCCTCCTGTGCGCGAGCGCGTCTCCCTGGTGACGTCTCCGTTTCGCGCGCTCCTCCACCTCGAGAGCGACACCGCGCGCCTGCGTGCGCTCCGCGCCGCGCGGAAGCTATTGCGCCGGGGTGGCCGCTTCGTCTTCGACGTCTTCGCACCGAGCCGCGCCGACATCGACGAAACGAATGCGCGCTGGCTCGAGCGCGAGCCGGGCATCTGGGAGCGCGCTGAATGGGACGTGGAGAAGGGCGTGCTCACCCTCTCCGTTCAGGGCCTCGCGGGCGAGACCTCGATGCGGCTCGCGTGGCTCGAGCCCGACCGCTGGCGCGGACTCCTCGAGCAAGCTGGCTTCAAGGTGGACGGCACGTACGGCTGGTTCGACGGCCGGCCGTACGAGGGCGGAGAAGACACGG
>JACCYG010000043.1 GCA_013696595.1 Actinomycetota bacterium
GAGGTTCTTGGGCGCGGCTAATACAGTTACCGGGTGGCTCGCAAAGGGCGCACGCGCTGGGACGAGGACAACGAGCTCGCCCTGAACCCATGGGCGTTCGTCGTCGCCGCGCTGATCCTCGCCGCGATCCTCGTACCGATCGTCCTCGTCTCGCTCCTCTAGGGAACGAAGCGGAACGGGGTGTGCGTGCCGCCTACCTGGACGACGCGCTCGGTGCGGGTATCCGGATTCGCGTCCCCGAGAGCGGCGTCGAGCTTCTGCTTGAGCTCGCCGGTCTCGGCAAGCTCCTGAACGATGTCTGCCCCGCCGACGAGCTCGCCGCCGACGAAGACTTGTGGGATCGTCGGCCAGTTGGAGAGCGCCGACAGCTCCTGTCGGATTCGCGGGTCGGGTAGGACGTCAACGGTTGTGACGGGCGCACCGACCGAGCGGAGCGCTTCGAGCGCGCGTCCGGAGTTCCCGCAGTAGACCTGCTCCGGCGTCCCCTTCATGAAGAGGACGACCGGCTCCGACTCGATCGTCTCTCTGATCTTCTCGCGCAGTTCGCTCATCGCTCTCCTCGTGTCTTGATTCGTAGCTCGTGGATGGTGCCGTCCGCCAGCGGCTTCGCCAGCGCATCGTAGACGAGGCGGTGCTGGTCGACGAGCGAGAGGTCCCTGAACCGAGGTGCCGCGACCGTGACCTGAAAGTGGTCGCCGCCGCCTGTGCGGTCGCTGACAGAGAGCTCCGTCGCGTCGGGAAACGCGTGTCGGAGGAGCTCCTCGAGGCGCGCGCTCACGCGCCCGACTCTAGCGATCGGTGTCGGGATCGACGTCGTCGGCGCGCTCAAGCCGGGACTCGGCCTCGAGGCGCTCGCGGCGGGCCCGCTCGGCCTGCTCTTCGGCGAGCGCCTGCCGCTCGTCGGCGCGCTGAACGCGGCTCTGAGCCTCCTGCCGGAGCTCACCGGCCTCCGTGCGCTTGCTTTCGATCCGGCGCTCGCGTCCACGGGTGGCCGCCCACGCGAGGAGCGCGAGCACCACGACGGCGACGACGACGATCACGATGATGAGCCAGGTATCCATCGGGCTCTATGGTCCCACGCGGGGCGAGAAAGAAAACGCGGCGGGACACGGAGGCGTAGGATCGCGCCATGGCAAGCGATCCAAGGCCCGAGCTCCCGCTGACGGGCGGATGCCTTTGTGGGGAGGTGCGGTTCGAGGTCGACGACCCGCCGCTCTCCGCAAGCTATTGCCACTGCACCCGCTGCCAGCGTAGGACCGGGACGGCCGCCTCGGCGCAGGCGCGCATAACGCCCGGCTCATTTCGGATCACCGCCGGCGAGGAGCTCGTCGGGGCCTGGGAGCCTCCGGACGGCTTCGCGAAGCTCTTCTGCACGGGTTGCGGCGCGGCGCTCGGTAGCCGCGACCCGGCCAGCGGCGAGGTCTCGAGTGTCCGCCTCGGCGCGTTCGACGCCGATCCCGGAGTGAGGCCGTCCTACCGTCAGTACGTCGCCTACGCGGCGGCCTGGGAACCGATTCCGGAGGACGGCTTGCCGCGTTACCCCGAGGCACGCCCGGCCTCGTGACGCAGAACCCTCCGGCTCGCACGCCGCGGATCGCTTTCGAAGGCGAAGGGCGGTTGTTCGCGCAGCCCGTTCGGGACGTTTGCCTTGAGGAATGGGGCGCGACGGAGTCATAGCGTCGCCCGGAAGGCGCTCGCAGCGATGGCCGTGAAACTCATTCGAGGCCGCCACGCGCTCATCGATCCCGGGGCGCTGCCGCGGAGCGGCGTTGTCGAGAACGGCGCGGTCGCCATCGAGGGGGACGAGGTGGTGGCCGCCGGGCGTTATCCGGAGCTCCGCGAGCGATTTCCGACCGCGGAGGAGCTCGGGTCCGACCGCCACCTCGTCATGCCCGGGCTCGTGAACACGCATCACCACGGCCAGAGCCTCTCCACGATCCAACTGGGCCTCCGCGACGACCTGCTCGAGTTCTGGCTCGCCGACTTCTGGGCCAGGGTCAAGCCGCTCGACGCGTACCTGGACACGCTCTACGGCGATCTCAAGCTGATCCGGTCGGGCGTCACGACCGTTCTCCACTCCGGCTACAGCCGCGAGCCGGGGAACCTCCGCGAGGAGGCTTTCGCGTCGCTCCGCGCGCACGACGACGCAGGCATCCGCGTGGCCTTCGGGGTCCAGGCGAGCGACCAGAACTCGTTCGCCTACGAATCGAATGAGAAGTTCCTGGCCGGGCTTCCGCCCGAGCTTTCGGCCCGTGTGCAGACCGCCATGTCCGAGTTCCCCGCCTTTGCGACCGACGACTACTTCGCGCTCGTCGACGACCTGTTCGCGGCGTACGGCGATCACCCGCGCGTCACTCTTCTCCTCTGCCCGTTCGGCCCGCAGTGGTGCTCCGACGCGCTCCTGCGACGGCTCCGAGAGGTCGCCACGGGCTACGGCGCCGGGCTTCACCTCCACTGTCTCGAATCGCCGTACCAGCGTGAATTCGGACGTCAGAGTTACGGCAAGGGAACGGTCGAGCACCTGCACGAGCTCGGCTTCCTCGGCCCGGATGTCTCACTGGCGCATGCCGTCTGGATGACCGAGCGCGAGGGTGAGATCTGCGCGGCCACAGGTACCTCCGTCTGCCACAACG
>JACCYG010000065.1 GCA_013696595.1 Actinomycetota bacterium
TCGTAGGGCGGCTCGCGCAGGCGCAGGTAGCGGAACCGCGCTGTGCCCTCGAGCGAGTCGACACGGGCGATCCTGTGCTCGTCGAGCCGCGCGGAGATCTCGGGCGCGTCCCACGAGTCGTGCCGGAAGTCGAGCGCGAACGAGAGCTCGGGGTCGAGCGAGCCGAGGAGGAGCAACAGGAAGCCGTCGTCGCGCGCCTGCGGCACCTTGATCCGGATCGGGCCGAGGCGGTCTCCGAGGCCTCGAACGCTCTGGCAGAAGGCGTCGACCCCTTCGACCCGGCCGCGGCCGGTCACCCTCCGGCTCATGGTGACCGCGAAGCGGAAGCCGGGCGGCGTCTCCCCCGCCCAGCGCTCGAACTGATCCTGCGCGGGAAGCTGGTAGAAGGTCGAGTTCAGCTCGACGGAGGGAAGGCGCTGCGCGTAGAAGCGCAGGAAGTCGGCCGGCTTCGCGTCCGCGGGATAGAAACCGCCGCGCCAGGTCGGGTAGGAAAAGCCCGAGGTTCCGACATACGGCCTGGGTAGACTCGAGTCCGTGGCCGTCACGACCGAGGTCCTACCGGAGAACGCCATTCGCGTGCTCGATCACGGCTTCGTCCGACTCGATGCCGCGATGGCGACGGACCTCTCCGTCGTGAACGCCGCCCGCGTGAGCTTCGCCCGTCGCAAGGAGGAAATGGACGAGTCCGACGAGGGTCTGATCCGCTTCCTCATGCGCGATCGTCACGGGTGCTATGACGACGCCACGGATGTGCTGACGTCGGAGGGTTGGAAGTCATGGCCGACCGTCACTGGGGAAGAATTCTTCGCCACTCTCTCCCCAGCGTGTGGCCTTGAATACCAACCGGCCCTGCGCGTCGTCCACAAGGAGCGCCGAGGCCCGATGATCGCGTTCAACGGACTAAGCCTCGATCTTCGAGTAACGCCGGATCACCGCGTGCTTGCCGGCGGCATGACGACGCGGGAGGGTCGCGGCCCGAACCCGGCGTTCAAGCTTCTGCCGGCGCACGATGTCCTCTGGAAGCCTCACCGGCACGTGGCGACGGCTAAATGGGACGGCGTTGCGCCTGCGGAGTTTCGGTTTGACGGCGTCCGGCTCGTGGTGGAGCCGTTCCTTCGCCTGGTCGGTTTTTTCCTCGGAGACGGACATCTACCGGCTGCAAACGGCATTACGTTCCACCTCAGAAAGAAGCGGGAGATCGCGTTTTTGCGGGCGACCGTCTCGGAAGCGGGTCTTGAGCTCAGGCGATGGGGCAGCTCGCTCGCGGTTCCGGTTACGCCCGGGATGCGGGAACTCTTCGAGCGCTGCTACGAGAAGCGTGAGAAGGTCATTCCTCGGGAGCTCCTGGATCTCGATCGTGCGCTTCTTGGTCACCTACTCGCCGGGTTGCTCGAGTCAGACGGAACACGCATGAAGAGACCGAGCGGGACCGAGCGACAGACCTATCACACGACGAGCCGTAAGCTCGCGGACCAGGTACAGGAGCTCGCTCTCAAGCTGGGACGGAGCGCCGCCGTGCGCCCGCATCGGAGTCGACCGGGTGACGGCCATTACGGGACAAAGCCGCGGTGGCGGGTGTCGATCTATACGGGCCGAAACTGCCGGCCTGCTCTTTGCCGCACGGAGCGCGACTGGCTGGATCACATGGACATCGAAACGTACGACGGAACCATCCACTGCGTCGAGGTTCCGAACGGGACGCTCTACGTGCGCCGAAACGGCTACCCGGTCTGGTCCGGGAACACGCCTTTCGAGCACAACGCGTTTCGTTTCCACATTCGTTCTCCCATCTTTGTCGCGCGCGAGTGGATGCGACACCGGGTCGGGTCCTTCAATGAATTTTCCATGAGATATGCGAAAGCGACCGACGAGTTCTATGTTCCGGAGGCCGACGACGTCCGCTCGCAGGTCGGAAAGCCGGGCGCGTACTCGTTCGAGCCTGTCTCCGCGGAGCTGGCCGAAACGACCCGCGAGGAGCTACGCGCCGTCTACGACGCCGCCTATGCGACGTACCAGCGGCTCGTCGACATGGGCGTAGCCCGTGAGCTGGCCCGTTCGGTCATCCCCGTCGGCGCGTACACCGAGTTCTTCTGGACGGTCAACGCGCGGTCATTGATGAACTTCGTCTCGCTCCGCGCAGCGGAGACCGCCCAGCGCGAGATCCGCCGGTACGCGGACGCGTGCGAGCAGTTCCTCGCCGAGAAGATGCCGGTCACGCAAGCCGCCTTCGCGGCGGCCGGCCGCGTCGCGCCGTAGCTCTACGCGCGGACCGGCGCTTTCAGCAGCCAGGGGGTCGGCGCATCAGAGTCCTGTGAGGAATGCGCCGTGATCACCCAGGTGTCGTAGTCCTTGAGCCGGTACGCGCCGTTCATCCGGACGGTCGCCGAGCCGGCCCGAAGCTGGAAGTAGCCGCATGTGGCGGCGTACTCGCCATCCTTCGCAAGCCACAGGACGTACGAGTCTCCCTTCCGAAGCTTGGGCAGGCCCGATGCCTCGAGCTCGATCGTCCAATTGCCGCTCGAGTCTCTCTCCCCGAGCCGGATGACGGCTGCGGCCCCGCGCGCGTCCGCGGTCGCCTCCATGACAACGGCGGCCCGGGCATCGAAGCCGTCGTCGTCGGTCCAGCGCCCGACCGCGAAGGAGAGCGCAGCGAGCGCGGCCGCCAGGGCTACCGCGAGGACGGCGCGACGGCGATTCGGAAGGCGAATGACGTTGCGGTCGAGCACCGAGCGCGTCAGCGAGGCCGGGATCTCGGGCGGGGGCGGGGGAACCGTTCGAAGGAGCGCGTCGACTTCGCGCAGTCTTTCGAGCTCCTCGGCGCCGGCATCCTCACCGACGAGGTCGCGGAGGTCGTGCGAGTCGCTCACTCGCGCACCTCCTCAAGGATGCCTGCGAGCCGGGCGAGGCCCGCACGCGTCCGGGTCTTGACGGTCCCGAGCGGAACGTTCAGGTAGCTCGCGATCTCGGCCTGGGAGAGGCCGCTCCAGTACGCGAGCTCGATCACGGCGCGCTCGCGCTCGGGCAGACGCTCGAGTGCCGAGTGGACGCTCCACGCGAGCCACGACGATTCCGCGTGCTCGGCCGGGCCCGCCTCGGC
>JACCYG010000066.1 GCA_013696595.1 Actinomycetota bacterium
TTCTGGCCGAAATAGGCCTCCCAGGTGTCGGCGTGCGCGTCGAGCTGGACCAGCGCGAGCGGGCCGTGCGCGCGGGCGAGCACGCGAAGCTCTGCGAGGGTGATCGAGTGGTCGCCGCCCATGACGAGCGGGAGAACGCCCGCCTCCACGATCGGTGCAAGCGACTCCTCGACGCGCCGGTACGTCTCGAGGGTGTCTCCCGGTGCAACCGGAACGTCGCCGTAATCGATCATCGAGAGCGCAGAGACGACGTCGATGCGAAACGCAGGATGGTAGGGCCGAAGAAGCGATGAGGCCGACCGGATAGCCTCGGGCCCGAAGCGTGCGCCTGTGCGGAAGCTCGTCGCCGTGTCGAAGGGAATGCCGACCGCGGCGACGTCCACTCCGGCGAGGTCGGTCACGTGCGGGAGCCGCATGAAGGTTCGCACGCCCGCGAAGCGCGGGATCACCTGCGCGTCGAGAGGGCGGTAAGGCGGCTCCGGCACGCGCCTACGATACGGCGTTGTGATCGTGAGCTTGCACGTTGCGACGGGGGCCGCTCTCGGCGCGGCCGTGCGTCGCCGCGGGGCCTTGCTGGTGCTGGGGCCGGTCCTTCACATCCTGAGCGATCGCGTGCCGCACCAGGACATCGATTCTCTGCGGTTCGAAGTGGGCAGCGGCGCGGCGGGTCTGGTGGCCCTCGCCACGCGCTTCGGGCCTCTCCATCCAGCCACTCTCGGCGCGATCGCCACGTGTCTGCCGGACGCGGAGCACCTCATCCGGCTTCCGCGTCCAGGCGGCCGGAAGCTCTTCCCGAGCCACCGCTTCGAAGACTGGCACCGCGAAGGCGGCTTGCCGACGTGGGTCCAGCTCGCGGCGGCCGGCGTCCTGCTCGGCGCGATGCTCGCGGCGCGACCGACGCCTCGGCGGTAGCGGCCACGACTACAGTGGGCTCGTGAGGCGGCGTCTCTCCTCGTTCCTGCGCCGGCGGCGCGTCCTCGCGGCTCTTCAGCTACTGGTCGTGGGTGTCCTGCTCGGCGTCCTCGCGTACCTCTTGCGTGACGTCTGGGCCGATGCTCTGCCGCGGCTCCGCGAGGCGCGGCCGGGCGACGTCGGCGTGGCGGTCGGCGTCCTCGCGCTCTACTACCTCCTCTTCGTCCTCGGGTGGCAGTGGATCCTGGCGGCGCTCGGCGTGCGCATCGGCTATTCGCTCGCGCTCCAGGCCGAGATGGCCTCGATGCTCGCGAAGTACATCCCGGGAACGGTCTGGACGCCGCTCGCTCGAATCGTCTGGGTCCGCCGGGCGGGCGTGACGCAGACCTCCCTCGTGCTCGGCTCGATCCTCCTCGAGGCGGGCCTGTCGGCCATCGCGGGTGTCCTCGTCTTCGCCGTCGGTCTCGTTCCCGTAGGAAGTGACGCGACCGCGCTCGTCCCGCTCGTCGCGTTCGCCGCCGTCGTCGCGGTCCTGATCCATCCGCGCGTCTTCCAGCCACTCGCGCGAAAGGTCTTCGGCCGCTTCGGAGGGACCGAGCCGCCCGTCCTCCCGTACCGGACGATGGTCGCGCTCCTCGTCTACTACTCGTTCACGTGGCTCGTGGGAGGCGTGGCCATCTTCTTCCTTCTCCGCTCGCTCGGCGGCGAGCCCGGCTTCGAGACCATTCCGTACCTGGGCGGGACTGCGGCCGTGGGTGCGATCGTCGCCGTGCTCTCGCTCTTCGCTCCGTCGGGCCTCGGCGTTCGTGAAGGCTCAATGTACGGCCTCATGCTCGCGGTCGTGTCAGAGGGCGTCGCCCTGGGTGCCACCATCCTGAACCGCCTTGCGATCACGGTCGTCGAAGCCGCGCTCCTCGCACTTGGTGTCGTGCTGTGGCGCTTGCGGCGCCACGAGCCGAAGGAGGCGCTGGAGACGTCGCACTGGCCCGAGCCGGAGCTCGCGCGCCGGCGGAGCTAGCGGCCGGTCGACCTCGTAGGCCGACAGCCTTCAGAGCGTCTGATCCGGTGCGGGACCAGGGTCACAGGCCCGCCGGCACCGCGCAGGCGCCGTCGATTCTGGGCGAGCGAGCCGGTTTTCCAGCCGTCTGTGCGCAACTCGTCACACCCTTGTTGCACTCGCCATGTCCCGCCGAGCCGACTGCAAGGGTCAGACCCTCGGGACCACGCGTCGAGACTAGGCGGCGACCCTCGCGAATTGCGGGATGATCTCCTTCCCGTAGGCCTCGAGGGTCTCCTCCTGACCCTGGGTCATGAGGTAGATGTTGAAGTGGTCGACGCCGAGCGCCTCGAGCTCCCGTAGCTTGGCCGTCGCCTGCGCGGGCGTCCCGAGCACACAGAAGCGATCACAGATCTCGTCGGTCACGAACTCGCCGTGCGCCGCGCCGACGCGGCTGTGGTCCTTGTAGTCGTAGAACTTCCGCGCCTTGACGTACTCGGTCAACGCGGGCGGGATCTCCGAATCGAAGCCGTACCGCTCGATCAGGTCCATCACGTGGTTCGAGACCATCGCCGGGAACCAGCGGACCTGGTTCCTCGCGTCGGCGAGGTCCTCGGAGATGTGGCTCGGCGCGCAGACGTGGCACTTGAGCTCGCTCGGATCGCGGCCGTCCTCCTCGGCCGCCTTCCGCGCCGTCTCCATGATCCATCGGATGATCTCGGGGTCGGCGAGCTGGATGATGACGCCGTCGCCGACGCGCCCCGCGACGGCGAGGGCTTTCGGTCCGTAGCCCGCGACGTACATCTCGATCGGCGGGAGCTCCTCGCGCACCCATTCGAGCTTGAGCTCCTTGTCGTTCCACTCGACCGCACGGCCGTTCATCAGGTCCTTCATCATCCGGAGCGACCGCTCGAACTCCGCGACCTTCACCGGCTGGAGGCCGACGACGCGCCGAGACGAGTCGCCGCGGCCGATGCCCATCACCGCACGGCCGGTCGAGATCTCGTGGAGGGTCGCGTAGTAGCTCGCGGTGATCGTCGGCTCGCGGATACCGGGGTTGGTGACGCAGTGGCCGAGCTTGAGCGTCGTCGTGTTTGCCGCCGCAAGCGCGAGGAGGGGGTACGACTCGTGCCAGAGGATGTGCGAGTCGTACGTCCACCCGTTGTCGAAGCCGTGCTGCTCGGCGAGCTGAACGAGCTCGAGGAGACGGGTGTATGGGGGGTCGGGAAGGACGGTGACGCCGAAGCTGAGCATGCGATCCTCCGTCATCGCTCGATGCGAGGCGTGGAGCCGAAAGCGTCCACGCGGGCCGTCAAGCATAACCACCCGTCTCTCCCTATGTAGCCGGATTCGGCCGGCCGCGCCGGGGTATAATCCGGGCCGATTGAGCGCGGTCGCGCACGGCTTCGTGCGGCCGCCGAGAGGAACCCGAGATGGCCAAAATGCTCTTCCGGCTGCCCCAGGCGGCCAACGTGATCGACAATCCGAGCCCCGAGGAGCTTCAGCAGCGCGCGGCGCGCATGTCCAATGCCCGCTGGACGAAGCACGGCAACGTCAACGTCCAGACCGAGGTGCTCGCACGCTCCAACCCGTCGACGTTCATCGTCTCCGACGATCCCGACTCGGGGCTCTCGCGCACGATCTCGACGGAGGAGGCGGCGGAGTGGGCCGAGCGCCAGGACCAGCACATCGCCGGCCGCGAGATGATTCTCGTCGACGGCTACCTCGGCTCACAGCGCGAGGCGCGCGTCCCGGTCCGCCTCTTCATCGAGGCAGAGAACGCAAACATCGCAGGGATGCAGCAGCAGCTCTGGTTCCCCGTCGACGACGCGGACGCCTTCGAGCCCGAGCTCACGGTCATCTACACGCCGAACCTTCCGGCCCCCGGGAAGCCGGAAGATCGCCTGATCGTCGTCGACCTCGAGCAGGGCGTTACGCGCGTGTTCAACTCGGATTACTTCGGCGAGTCGAAGAAGGGGATCCTCCGCATGTGGAACAGGCTCGTCTACGACCGCGGCGGGATCCCGCTCCACGCAGGCTGCAAGGTGATCCCGACCGAACGCGGCGAGCGTGTCGCGCTCATCGTGGGGCTCTCCGGCACGGGCAAGACGACGACAACGTTCACGGGGCAGAACGGCTCGCTCCCGGTTCAGGACGACTTCGTCGCCTGGATGCCGGACGGGGCCGTTCACGCGACCGAGAACGGCTGCTTCGCCAAGACGTACGGGCTGAACCCCGAGGACGAGCCGGCCATCTACGGCGCTGTCACGCAACCACGTTCCTACCTCGAGAACGTGTCCCAGACCGGCGACGAGGTCGACTTCTACGACGAGAGCTACACGAAGAACGGCCGCGCGACCTTCGGCTTCGAGGTGATGGAGTCGGCGGCGACGCGCCCGATCGACGAGGCGCACTTCCTCCTGATCCTGAATAGGAACGAGAACATCATCCCGGCGGTCGCGAAGCTCGAAGGGCCGCAAGCAGCGGCCTTCTTCATGCTCGGCGAGACAACGGGAACGGCCGCCGGCGGCGCCGCCGAGGAGGGCAAGTTCCTCCGTGTCCCGGGCACGAACCCGTTCTTCCCGATGCCCCACGATCTCCAGGGAAACCGTTTCCTCGAGCTGCTCGAAGACCATCCGCTCGAGGTGTTCCTCATGAACACGGGCTCCGTCGGTGGGAAGGCCGGCGCCGACGAGCGCGTCAAGAAGGTGCGGATCAAGCACTCGTCCGCGATCGTGAAGGGCATCGCCGAGGGCACGATCGAGTGGGACCGGGATCCGGACTTCGGCTATCTCGTCGCCTCGCGCGTCCCTGGAATCGGCGCCGAGGAAGACGCGGTTTTGCGCCCGCGTGAGCTCTACGAGGCCCAGGGCCGCCTGGACGAGTACGGACAGCTCGTCGAGCGGCTCCATGCCGAGCGCCGCGAGTTCCTCGAGAATTTCGAGAGCCTCTCCGACGAGATCGTCGACGCGGTCGGCTAACGGCGCGTCGGGCGCAGCCTGAGAGAATTTTCGCCGTGGCGCGGAGCGCTGTCCTTCTCCTTCTCGTCGCGACCGTCGTGGCCGCCGTCGACCTCGCGCACAAGGCGGTCGTGATCGCCGACCGGGGCGAAGGACTCCTCTACCACGAGCGCTCGGCCGCGTACATCCTGGGCGTCGCCATCGGGGCGCTTGCCTGGTGCGTGGCGCTCGTGGCCACGCGCTCGCTCGCCCTCGCGCTCGCCGGCGGGCTTCTCCTGGGCGGGGCGACGGGCAACGCGATCTCCTGGGCGCTCTGGCCCGACTACGAGGGGACTCCCAACCCGTTCTTCCTCGGCGACGAGGAGCTCGGCATCGCCTTCAACCTCGCCGACGTCTTCGTCGTGGCTTCCGTCTTCGTCGTCCTCCCGGTCGCGATCGTCGCCTTCGTCGTGCGAGATCGCGACCGCCTGGGCGAGCGCGTCCCGCTTCGCTGAACGTGCAGGGAACTACGCTCCCGCTCTCGAAACGAGAGACGTGGCAGTCTGGGGCTCGCTCGTATTCGCGCTCATAGCCGGCGCGATGATCCCGTTCCAGGCGGGCATCAACGTTCAGCTCGCAGGGTTGGTGGGTGGATCGCTGCGCGCGGCGCTCGTCTCGTTCGTCGTCGGAACCGCTGCCCTCTTCCTGCTCGCGCTCCTCGCGACGCGTGGGGTTCCCTCCGTCTCGCGTGCTTCGGCGGCACCTTGGTGGGTCTGGGTGGGAGGGCTGCTCGGCGCGTTCTACGTGTTCGGCTCGATCGTCACGGCGCCTCGCCTCGGCGCGGTCGTGCTAATCGCCGCGGTGGTAGCGGGCCAGTCGATCGCCTCGGTCGTGATCGACCACCACGGTTGGGTCGGCTTCGACGAGCACCCGGTCACGCCGGGGCGCATCGCGGGTCTCGTGCTCCTGGGCGCCGGCGTGGCCTTGGTTCGCGTCTTCTAGCGCTCGCCGCGGGCGGGGCAAGCCCCGCCCCTACACCTGAGTTGAGACGCGCTCGATCGTCTTCGTCGCGAGCCGGTCGAGCGCTTGCACCGAGAGCTCGAGGTGCTCGGGCTTCGTGTCCTCGAGCTTCGTGTGCGAGAGGCCGCGTAGGCTCTGGACGAAGAGCATCACGGTCGGAACCCCGGCCCTCGAGACCTCGGCGGCGTCGTGGAGGGGTCCGCTCGGGAGACGGTGCGACTGGCCGGCGACCTCCGTGACCGCCTCGTCCGCGAGCTCGATCAACGCGTCGTCGAAGAGGATCGGCTCGATCGCCCAGATCCGCTCCCACGAGACCTCGACGTCCTCTTCCTTCGCGAACCGTTCAGCGGCCTCTCGTGCCTCCGCCAGCATCTCGGCGAGCTTCCCGGCGTCCAGGTGGCGCTGGTCGAGGAGCTGCTCGGCCGTCTCGACGACCGAGGTCACGATCCCTGGCTTGCAGACGACGTTCCCGGACGTGCACACGGCCCCCTGGCCCGTCCGCTTCGCGATCTCCCGGATCTCGAGCGCGAGCTTCGCGGCTCCGGCGAGGGCGTCCCGCCGCTTGTCCATCGGCGTCGAGCCCGCGTGCGCCGCCTGGCCCGTCCACGTGATCTGGCTCCGCTCGACGCCGTACGTCCCTAGCACGACCCCGAGCGGTATGTCCATCGACTCGAGCACCGGCCCCTGCTCGATGTGGAGCTCGAGGTACGCAGCGGCTCCCTCGCGCTGACTCTTGGCGTCCAGCGCGCGGTCGAGATCCACGCCGTGCTCCTCGAGTGCGTCGGGCAAGCTCGTGCCCTCCGCGTCCTTCCGCCGGCGCAGCTCGTCCTGGTCGGCCATCGAGCCCGCAGCGGCACTCGATCCGAAGAGCGAGCGGCCGAACCGCGCGCCCTCCTCGTCGGCCCACTCGACGAGTCGAACCGTCGTCGCCGGCTCGCCCTCCTCGGCGATCCGCCTCATGACCTCGACTCCCGCGACGACGTTGAGCGCGCCGTCGAGCCAGCCCCCGTTCGGGACTGAGTCGATGTGCCCGCCGATCAGGACGGCGTGGTCAGAGGCCCCGCCAAGCGTCCACCACTGGTTGCCCGCCTCGTCGATCTCGTGCTCGAGCGGAAGTTCGTCCAGCTTCCCGCGCAGCCACTCGCGGGCGCGCTTCCACGTGTCCGTCCAGGCGACGCGCTGAGCCCCGTTCTCGTCCCCGGTGAGCTCGCGCAGCTCCTGCAGCTCTGCGATGGTGCGGCTCGGATCGAGCGGCATGGCCGGCCGACTCTAGATCAGGCCCTCGCGCGCTCAAAACAGCCGGGCCGTGTGGTAAGAACGACCGGCGGAAGCTCAGCGACGCGGAGGAGGGACAGATGGCAGAAAGGCACGTCCTCGGTGAGGGCGTCATCCACGAGGCACGCGTCAAAGACCTGAGCGAGGTCAAGATCGAAGATCTCGCGATCAAGAGCGACGCCGAGGTCGACGAGCTGCGATCGGCCGTGGGGGCGTCGGCGTACTACAACGAAGACCTCGCGCCGGCCGGGCCGTCACGACGCACGTGGAGCACATGGAACATCACGGCGATGTGGATCGGGATGTCGGTCGTGATCACGACCTACACCCTGGCCTCGGGTCTCATGATCGCGGGGATGAACTGGTGGCAGGCGCTCCTCACGATCACGCTGGGGAACGTGATCGTGCTGATCCCGATGATCCTGAACGCGCACGCGGGAACGCGGTACGGAATCCCGTTTCCCGTCTTCGTTCGCGCGTCGTTCGGTATCCGCGGAGCGAACGTCGCCGCGATCGCACGCGCGATCGTCGCTTGCGGCTGGTTCGGAATCCAGACGTGGCTCGGCGCGCTGGCACTCGACGCACTGACGGGAGCGCTCTGGGGCGGGTGGACCGACGTCTCGGGTCACCGCGCCATCGCTTTCGCGGTCTTCTGGCTCGCCCAGGTGCTGATCATCCTGCGCGGCATGGAGGGCATCAAGTACCTCGAGTCGTGGGCGGCCCCGCTGCTCCTCGGCGGCGGCATCGCGGTCCTCCTGTGGGCATTCCTGAAGGTCGGGAGCATCACGGAGCCGTTCACCGCCTCGGCCCAGCTCGAGGAAGGAGGCCTCGGATTCTGGACGATCTTCTGGCCCGCGCTCGCAGCGAACGTCGGGTACTGGGCGACGCTGAGTCTCAACATCCCGGACTTCACCCGGTTCGCGCAGAGCCAGCGCTCACAGGCGATCGGCCAGGCGATCGGCCTGCCGCTGACGATGATGGCCTTCAGCTTCATCGGGATCGCCACGACCGCCGCGACCGTCGTCCTCTACGGCGAGGCGATCTGGGATCCGGTCACGCTCATGCAGACGATCGGGAACGCAGGCGTGCTCATCCTGGCGATGATCGTCATCGTGATCGCGCAGGTGACGACCAATATGGCCGCCAACGTCGTCGCTCCCTCGAACGACTTCTCGAACCTCCGCCCGACCTTGATCTCGTTCAAGACCGGCGGTGTGATCACGGCCGTGATCGGGATCCTCATGTTCCCCTGGGCGATCTACGACAACTGGGCCGCGTATCTCTTCACCTGGCTCGTCGGGTACGGCAGCCTGCTCGGCGCGATCGGCGGAGTGATGATCACCGACTACTGGCTGATCAGGCGGGAGCAGCTCGACCTGACCGACCTCTACCGGCGGGAGGGCCAGTACTGGTACTCGGCCGGCTTCAACTGGCGGGCGCTCGTCGCCGTGGCCGTCGCAGTGATCCCGGTCGTTCCGGGGTTCTGGAACGCGGCCACGACTCCGGGCGGTGTGATCGCCGACCCGAGCGTCCTCGACCGGCTCTATACCTACGGCTTCGGCTTCACGTTCCTCGTCGCGGCGGTGGTGTATGGGCTGCTCATGGCG
>JACCYG010000069.1 GCA_013696595.1 Actinomycetota bacterium
ACCGAGGCGGCCGCGGGCGAAGCGCCGCCGTCCGGAAACGTCACCCTTGCGGGTGGGAAGTTCAGAGGGATCGCCCACGAGACAGTCGGGCGCGCAGCGGTTGTCAAGCTCGAAAGCGGCGAGCGGAAGCTCACGCTCACAGGCTTCGAGACCGATGCCGGCCCGGATCTTTTCGTGTACCTCGTCGCCGGCGGAAAGGCCGAGGACACCGACGCCCACAAGAACCTGGGCTCGCTGAAGGGCAACAAGGGCAACCAGCAGTACACGATCCCGGCCGGCGTCGACCTCGGGAGATACGACACGGTCGTCATCTGGTGTCGCGCGTTCTCGGTCGCGTTCGGCGCCGCCGAGCTCAGCGCCGTCTGAGCGCTACGCCGCCGGAAGGGTGAAGGAGACGCGCGCGCCGCCCGCGCGGCCGCTCTCGGCCCAGATGCGCCCGCCGTGCGCCTCGACGAGCCCGCGCGCGATCGCAAGCCCAAGGCCGGCGCCGCCACGATCGCGCGACCTTGCTCGATCGCCGCGCCAGAACCGGTCGAACATCCGTCGTGCGGCTTCAGGCGTGATGCCGTCGCCGGTGTCTTCCACGGTCACCTGAACCGCGTCTCGCGCGGTTTGCACCACGACCGCCACGGCGCCGTCGGACGGCGTATGGCGGAGGGCGTTCGTCAGGAGGTTGTAGAGGACCCGTTCGATCTTCTCTGGCGAGCAGCGGACCGGGGGCACGGCGTTGTCGACCCGGGCCGCGAGCCGAATCTGGCGAGCTTCCGCCTCGGCGGCGAGGCCTCGGACGCACGACTCGACAAGGCCTCCGAGTTGCGCCTCGCGGAGCTCGAGCGTGAGAGCGCCGGAGTCGATCCGAGCCAGCTCGAAGAGGTCGTCCACGAGAGAGCCGAGAACCTGAACCTGCTCGCGCATCGCCGGGAGATACCGGTCGGGCTCGGCCAGGCCGTCCTCGAGGGCTTCAAGCATCGCCTGAAGCGAGGAGAGAGGCGTGCGGAGATCGTGACTCGCCCACGCCACGAGCTGGCGGCGGGCGTCGAAGAGCTCCTCGAGGTTCTCGGCCATCTCGTTGAAGGAGGCCGCCACTTCGGCGAGCTCGCGAGGGCCCTCCTCCGAGGCCCGCGCACCGAGCTCTCCGCGCGCTACGCCGGACGCTGCGGAGCGAAGCCGCTCGAGCGGCCGCGTGACCGAGCGCGCCAGCAGAAGTGCAGCCACGAGTGCCACCGTCGACGAAGCCGCGGCGACGCCGAGGATGGCGAGGTCGTGCTCCGAGGTGAACATGAGGATCCCGGAGAGGACGACGGCGGCGAGTGGCAGCAGGACGGCGAGGAGGGCGAGCCCCGCAAGCTGGAGCCGTAAACTCGGCAGTCGACGGAGTGCGGCGACGGCTGCGAGGCCGACTACGAGCGTGATCGATGCGACGACGAGCGCGAAGATGATCACGGCGTGAACCGGTACCCGACGCCCCAGACCGTCTGGAGGAAGCGCGGCCGCGACGGGTCGTCCTCGATCTTCTCGCGGAGGCGCCGAACGTGAACGGTGACGGTTCCGGTGTCGACCGCCGCCGCGTACCCCCAAACGCTGCTCATCAGGTGATCGCGGGAGAAGACCCGTCGCGGATGGCTCGCGAGGAACCAGAGGAGATCGAACTCTCGCATCGTCAGGCGGACCGGTGTCCCGCCCTTCGTGACCTCACGCGTCGACGCGTTCACGGAGAGGTCGTCGAACACGAGGCGCTCGTCCGTTTCCGCCGGAGGGCGCGATCGGCGGAGGACCGTACGGACCCGCGCGGTCAGCTCACGCGGCGAGAACGGCTTCGTGACGTAGTCGTCGGCGCCGAGCTCGAGCCCGACGATCCGGTCCGCTTCCTCTCCGCGGGCCGTCAGCATGATCACCGGGAGCTCGGAGCGCGAGCGGATCCACCGGCAGAGCTCGAGGCCGTCCGTGCCCGGAAGCATCACGTCGAGCACGACCAGGTTCGGAGAGTGTCGTTCGACGAGCTCGCGGGCCCGGTCGCCGTCGCCCGCCGCGAGCGTCTCGTAGCCTTCGCGCTCGAGGTAGCGGACGACGACGTCCCGGACGATCGGCTCGTCGTCGACGACGAGAACCGTGGTCATGCCTCCATTCTGCGCTTCCGCTACGGGCTCGTGTTCCAGATCGGCGAGTAATCGGGATCGCCCGGGCTCGCGTGCGCTCCGCCGGGGGAACCCGTGCCGTCGGCGTTCGTCGCGTGATCGGGCGGGTTGACAGGGCTCGTGGCGGCGTCGCCGGCCCTACCCGGCAGGATCGTCGCCTCGCCGCTCGGCAGGGTGACGAACTGGCCCGAGTGGTCGCGCGCCTGCTGGGGCACGTTCAACACAGGGCAGACGAAGTCCGCCCAGGCCGCTCCTGCTCCCGGCCCACCGAAGATCGCAGCGACGCCGAGCGCGGTCAGGATTTGCTTGCGCATGCCTCTCTCCTCTCGTTGGATTGAGAGGAAGGTTCGAGGCCGGGTCTTACCTGAGAGTTACGCCGTTCTTACGTCTTTCTGAATTTGTCGGCTCGCCAGGCGGACGAGACCGCCGGCGACCTCGACGAGGCCGTCCCGTTGGAGAGCGTCGACGGCTGGCCGGTCGAGCTCGCTGAGCGCGCGCGGCTCGGTTGCGACCAGCCGGAGCGCACGACTTCGCCGTTCGCGGAACGAGCCGGCGAACGGCCCCTGCCTTCGTAGCGGCTCGTACCGGCTCCCACGCGAGGGGCAGGCGCGCGCGAGCGGGCAGCGGCCGCAGCGCGGGACGCGCGCGAGGCAAACCGTCGCGCCGAGGTCCATCAGGGCCTGAGCGCTACCCGCGCCGAAGGACTGGCCCGACCGGTCGAGCACGCGCTTCACGTTCGTGTCGACGGGGAGGACGGGCTCGCCGAAGGCGAAGCAGGCGATCGCATCGGCCGTGTAGCGCCCGACGCCTGGGAGCTCGGTCAGATCGGTCGGCCAGCCACGGCGTGCGACCTGTCCGGCAGCGCGATGGAGGTTGACGGCCCGCCGGTTGTACCCGAGGCCCTGCCAGGCACGGATGACGTCGCCGAGCGGCGCGTTGCAGAGCGCCTGAGCCGTCGGCCACCGCTCGAGCCATTCGATGTAACGCGACACGACGCGGTCGACCTGGGTCTGCTGGAGCATCACCTCCGAGACGAGGATCGCGTAGGGGTCACGGGTTCGCCGCCATGGGAGCTCACGGCCGTGCACGTCGAACCACGTCAGCAGCGCGGTCTCCATGACGGGCGAACTTTAGAGTTCGGTCCCGATGGCCCGCGTTCGCTTCGCGCCCAGTCCGACCGGCTCGCTTCACCTCGGAAGCGCGCTCACGGCCGTTGCGAACCGCCGCTTCGTGGACGAGCACGGCGGTGCGCTCGTCCTCAGAATCGACGACACCGACGCGGCGAGGAGGCACGCCGACGCGGAGGAGGCGATCGTTCGCGATCTCGACTGGCTCGACATTCACCTCGAAGAAGGACCAATCCGTCAGAGCGAGCGTGGCGACCTCTACCGCGCCTCGGCCGAACGTCTTCTCGCGGACGGATCCGCGTTCGAGGAAGAGGGGGCGATTCGGTTCACGAAGGAGCGGCGGCCCACGTTGATCCGCGCGGATGGCTCGGCGACGTACCACCTCGCGAGCGTCGTCGACGACGTCGACCTCGAGATCACGCACGTGATCCGCGGCAAGGACCACCTCTCGAACACACCGCTGCACGCTGCTCTAACCACGGCGCTCGGCGCGACGCCGCCGGAGTACGTCCACCACGGGCTGCTCGTCGGCGCCGACGGCACGAAGCTCTCCAAGCGCCACGGTGCGAGCTCGCTTGCCGACCTGCGCGAGCGCGGTATCCCGGCCGAGGCGGTGCGCCGTTATCTCGAGGAGCTCGGGCTGCCGCGCGGCGACGTCCACTTCGACGACGCGCGGCTCGCTGGTCTCGCGGTCGAGGCGATCGCGGGGCTCTCGGATCACGACCTCGCCGAACGGGTTGGAGCCCCTGTCGAAGCCGCACCGGCGCTACGCGGTGCTCGAAGCTTGGTCGAAGCGAGAGAGATTGCGAAGGCGTTGCTCAACGCACCTCCGGCAACCGAGGCACCCGCGGCGGCACGCGAGACACTCCAGCGTTTCCGCGAGCTCCGGGTGGCGGCGAACGGAGATCTAACCGCGAACGACGCTCGAGAGATCGTGGCCGCCGTCCGCGCCTGCGGCGGCGATCTTCGTGCGCTCCGACTCGTCCTCACCGGGCACGAGCGCGGCCCCGAGCTCTGGACCGTGATTCTCGCTCTTCCACGCGAAGAGGCTCTCCGGCGGATCGATGCAGCTCTATAACTCGCTCACGCGCGAGAAGGAGGAGCTTCCTCCGCCGGCCGGGCCGATCCGCATGTACTTCTGCGGCCCGACCGTCTACCAGCGGATCCACATCGGGAACGCTCGGCCGTTCGTCGTCTCGATGTGGCTCAAGCGCTGGCTCGAGCTGAACGATTACGAGGTCAGGCTCGTCGAGAACGTAACGGACATCAACGACAAGATCTACGAGGCTGCGAACGCGCAAGGCGTTCCGAGCGAGGAGCTCGCCCGGCACGCGACGGCGTGGTACTTCGAGGACACCGGCGACCTCGGGCTCGGCCGGCCGGACCTCGAGCCCCTTGCGAGCGAGACGCTGCCGGAAATCATCGCGCTGATCGAGGACCTCGTCGAGCGCGGGCTCGCCTACGAGTCGAACGGGGACGTCTACTTCCGCGTGGCGCACTTTCCCGAGTACGGGGCGCTCTCGGGCGCTCAGCTCGACGACATGGTGGCGCAGGAACCGAGCGACCTGAAGGAGGATCCGCGCGACTTCGCCCTCTGGAAAGCGACGAAGCCGGGGGAGGACACGTCCTGGGACTCGCCCTGGGGTGCCGGGAGGCCGGGGTGGCACATCGAGTGCTCCGCAATGGCGGAGAAGCATCTCGGGCCGGAGTTCGAGATCCACGGCGGTGGGCTCGATCTCCGCTTCCCCCACCACGAGAACGAGATCGCGCAATCGCGCGGGGCCGGCCGCGAGTTCGCGCGCCTCTGGGCGCACAATGGGATGCTCGAGCTCTCCGAGGAGAAGATGTCGAAGTCGGTCGGGAACATGGTCTCGCTGCGCGAGAGCCTGGACCGCTGGGGACGCGACGTGATCCTTGTCTACTTCCTCGGCGGCCACTATCGAGGCCCGATCGACTTCTCGGACGAGGCCATGGAGTCGGCGTGCTCGCAGGCAGAGAGCTTCGCGACCGCGTATCGCGTCGCGGCCTCGCGGGGAAGCGAACGGACCTGGGACGACTTCGCCGCCGCGCTCGACGACGATTTCAATACCCCCGAAGCGCTCGCGATCCTCCACGAGTGGCGTGCGGATGGGCAGATCGAGCTGCTCGAACGCGGGCTCGCCGTCTTCGGTCTTGAAGTTCGGGAGCGGAGTGACGAGGCGCCGTCCGAGATCCGCCGGCTTGCCGAGGAGCGGCAGGCCGCCCGTGAGCGGAGGGACTTCTCGGAGGCCGACCGCCTCCGAGATGAGATCGCCGACCGGGATTGGGAGGTCCAGGACGTGGCCGAAGGCTTTCGCCTCATCCCGCGCCGGTGACGAGGGAGCTCGTCTACGGGAGGCGGCCTGTGCGCGAGGTTCTTCGCGCGGGCAAGCGTCAGGTGCTCGAGCTCCTCGCGAGCGAGCGGGCGCTCGCGGCCGAGCCGTGGCTTCGCGACATGAAAGGGCTCCGCGTGCACGTCCGGCCGGAGTCGGCGCTCACCGGCGAGGCGGGGACGCGCGACCACCAGGGCGTCGTCGCCTTCTGTGAGCCGTACCGGTACGGCGACGCGCACGAACTCGCGGCGGGCGACCGCCCCCTCATCGCGTGCCTCGACCAGGTGACCGATCCGCACAACCTCGGAGCGATCTGCCGCAGCGCCGAGGGCGCGGGGGCGACGGCGGTCGTCGTTCCGGAGCACAACGCGGCGCGCGTGACCGCGGCCGTGTGCCGCGCGTCCGCGGGCGCGGTCGAGCACGTTCCAGTCGCCGTCGTCGTGAACCTCGCCCGCTACCTGAGCGAGGTGAGGCGGGGCGACCTGTGGGCGTGGGCCGCGGCGGGCGATTCCCCGACCGCTGTCTGGTCGGCGGATTTCACGGGCGGGACTCTCCTCGTCTTCGGCTCGGAGGGCCGCGGGATGCGGCCCGGAGTCAGGAAGGCGTGCGACGACGCATTCTCCATCCCGCTCGCCGGACGGATCGAGTCGCTGAACGTCAGCGTCGCGGCCGGGATCGCGCTCTTCGAGGCTGCGCGACAGCGGCGGTGAAAGCGCGCGGGCCGCTCGCGGCCTTTGCGGCCTTCGGCGTTTTCTGGGGCGCGTTCGGCGTCCTCCTGCCCGAGCTGAAGGAGCAGGTCGGCGCCTCCGTCACCGAGCTCGGCGTCGCGCTGCTCTTCCTCAGCGTCGCCGCCGTTCCCGCGATGGTCGTAGCCGGCCGGTTGGCCGACCGGCTCGGGCCGCGAGCCGTTGCGCCGGCGCTTCTTCTCTTCGGCGCTGCGGTCACGCTGCCGGGTTTCGCTCACTCCGTTCCGCAGCTCGCGCTCGCGCTCATGTTCGTCGGCGCGGCTTCGGGTGCGCTCGACGTCGCGATCAACGTCGCGGCAACGGCCGCGGAGTCCTCTGGGGGCACTCGCATCATGCAGCTCGCCCATGCGCTTTTTTCGGCCGGCTTTCTGGTCGCGGCCGTCGCGGTCGGCCTCGCGCGGGAAGCGGGTGCAGGCCCGCTCCCGATTCTCACGGGAACCGCTTTTGCGCTGTTTGGGGTCGCGGCACTCAACCGCGGCTACGCCGCCGCGCCGTCGCGCCCGCGCCGTCGGCCTCTCGTCTTCTCCCGCAAGCTGCTCGTGCTCGGAGCGCTTTGCGCCGTGGCCTTCGTGGTCGAGAGTGGAATCGAGCACTGGAGCGCGCTCTTTCTCGAGCGTGAGCTCGACGCGACCCCTGCCGTGAGCGGCCTCGGGCCGGGTCTCTTCGCAGCGGCGATGGTGGCGGGCCGGCTGCTCGGACAGGCCCTCGACGTGCGGGTCGGCGACCGGACGCTCCTGATAGCAGGTGCTGTCC
>JACCYG010000074.1 GCA_013696595.1 Actinomycetota bacterium
TCGCCGTCCCGCGGGCGCTCCTCCCGCGGCTCGCGCGGAGGCGCATCTTTCGCCCGCTCGATCAGCTCTTCGGGCTGGCCGAGCGTGCCGTTCTCGTGCTTGGCGACGAGCTTCAAGCCGATGCGGCCCCGCGCCTTGTCGACCTCTTGGACGATGACGTCGAGCACGTCGCCGCGGCCGATCACGTCCTCGATGTGCGCGACACGGCCCGGCCCCACGTTCGAGATGTGCAGCAACCCGTCGGTGCCCTTCTTGAGCTCGACGAACGCACCGAAATCGGTCGTCTTCACGACCTTGCCCGTGTACGTGTCGCCGACCTCGGGCTCCTTCGTGAGCGCCTGGATCGCGGAGATCGCGGCGTCCGACTTCGTGCCCTCGGTCGCGTAGACGAGGATCGTCCCGTCCTCCTCGATGTCGATCTGAACGTCGAAGTCGGCCTCGAGCGCGCGAATCGTCTCGCCGCCCTTGCCGATCACGAGACCGATCTGCTCGGAGTCGATCTTGACCGTCGCGATCCTCGGCGCGTGATCTCGAAGCTCGCTCCGGACCTCCGGGATCGCCTCGAGCATCTTGTCGAGGATGAACACGCGGGCCCGCTTCGCCTGCTCGAGCGCCGCGCGCATGATCTCCTGCGTGACACCCGTGATCTTGATGTCCATCTGGAGCGCCGTGACGCCGTCGCGCGTCCCCGCCACCTTGAAGTCCATGTCGCCGAGGTGGTCCTCCGCGCCCTGGATGTCCGTCAGGATCACGTAGTCGTCACCTTCCTTGACGAGCCCCATGGCGATCCCGCTCACCGGCGCCTTGATCGGTACACCGGCGTCCATCAACGCGAGCGTGGAGCCGCAGACGGAGCCCATCGACGACGATCCGTTCGACTCGAGCGTCTCCGAGACGAGGCGGATCGTGTACGGAAAGTCCTCGGCGTCCGGGATCATTGGTTCCAGCGCGCGCTGCGCGAGCGCTCCGTGGCCGATGTCCCGCCGCTTCGGGCCGCGCATGAAGCCCGTCTCCCCGACCGAGTAGGGCGGGAAGTTGTAGTGGTGCATGTAGCGGCGCTCCTGCTCGAGCGAGAGGTCGTCGATCCGCTGCCCTTCCTTCGCCGTCCCCAGCGTGAGAAGCGTCATGATCTGCGTCTGGCCGCGTGTGAAGAGCGCGGATCCGTGCGTTCGCGGGGAGACGCCGACCTCACAGTCGATCGCGCGGATCTCCTCCGCTTCACGCCCGTCGGGTCGGCGCTTGTCCACGGCGATCTTCGCGCGGACGAGCTCCTTGTAGATCGACTCGGTGGCCTTCTTCACGAACTGCTTCGTGAGGGGATCCTTTACCGCCGGGCCCTCGCCCTCGGCGGTCGCGGCGCCGACGGGGAACGGAAGTTCGACGGTCTCGACGATGCGATCGAAGAGGAGCTGGCGCTTGGCCGACTTCAGCTGCTTCGAGTCCTGCTCGGCCTCGGTGAGCGCCCGAAGCTCAGTATCGAACTGCGGGCGGATCGGCTCCTTGACCGCCTCGAGGCGGAGGCGCTCCAAAAGGACGCTCAGGCTCGAGGAGACCTGCGCCTCGCGGATGATGTCCTCCTCGGTCGAATCCATGCTGAGCGGCGGGCAAAGCTCGCCGCGCAGCTCATCGACGACACCCTGCGCCTCGCGGAGCCCGGCCGATGCGATCGCCTCGCGGATCCGCTGGCCGAAGCGCTCCTCGAGATCGCTCGTGAGCGCGTCGTCGATCCATTTCGGCTTGCCTGTCTGCGCGCGGAGCTCCTCCTGCACCTCGCAGAGCTTCTTGATCTCCTCGTGAGCAAGCTCGAGGGCCTCGAGCAGCCGGTCCTCGGGGATCTCGCCGGCGCCGCACTCGACCATCGTGAGACCCTCGCTCGTGCCGACGACGATCAGATCCAGGCTCGAGTCAGCCTCGAGGTCGGGAAGCGTCGGATTGACGACGAACTCGCCGTCGATCAGCCCGACCCGCACGGCCCCGACCGGCCCCAGGAAGGGGAGCGGCGAGATCATCAGCGCAGCGGACGCGCCGTTCAAGCAGAGGATGTCGTGGGCGGTGACGAGGTCGGCCGAGAGCGTCGTGCAGACGACGTGGACCTCGCTCGTGAAGCCCTTCGGCCAGAGCGGCCGGATCGGGCGGTCGATCATCCGCGCGGTCAGGATCGCCCGCTCGGTTGGCCGGCCCTCCCGCTTGAAGAAACCGCCGGGAATCTTTCCGGCTGCGTACATCCGCTCCTCGACGTCAACGGTGAGCGGGAAGAAGTCCGCTCCCTCGCGGCCTTCCATCCGGCCTTGCGCGGTTGCGAGGACCATGGTCTCGCCGCTTTTGACGAGAACCGCGCCGTCGGCCTGTTTGGCGAGCTTTCCGGTCTCGAGCGTGATCTCGGACTGGCCGACGGTCACGCTGACCTCAGCCGTCCTCGGTGAGATGGTGATGCTCATTCCTATGCCTCCTTGTAGTCCCGGGAGACGGAGGCGGAGGTTTGAGGCAGATCCGAGCCGGAGCTCCCTCAAACTTCCACCGGCGCCCCCCGGCCGGCCTCGCTTTTTAGCGTCGCAGGCCGAGTTCTCCGATCAGCTTCCGATATCCCTCCAGATTCCTCTTTTGAAGGTACTTGAGCAGGCGGCGCCGCTGGCCGACCAGCTTGAGCAGCCCGCGCCGTGAGTGATGGTCTTTCTTGTGCGCGCGGAGGTGCTCCGTCAGCTGCTCGATCCGCCGCGAGAGAAGTGCGATCTGCACCTCGGAGGACCCGGTGTCCGAGCCGTCGCGACCGTAGCTGCCGACGACCTCCTGCTTCGTCTCCTTCGTCAGAGGCATCGAACCTAGGCTACCAGAGGTGTCTCCGCCCCCCGGGATCGCGGCCGGCCACCCCGCTACGGCGCAGGCGGGCCTCGAAGTGCTTGCCGAGGGAGGATCGGCGGCCGACGCGGCCGTAGCGGCCTCGCTCGCATCATGCGTGGCCGAGATCGTCATGACGGGCCTCGCGGGGGGCGGGCACGCGGTCTGGTACGAGGCTGCGTCGGGGGACGTTCAGCTCCTCGACTTCTTCGTCGTCGTCCCGGGCCTCGGCGGCCCAACGCGTGATGTCGAGCTCGTCGAGCTCGAGGTCCCGTTCGGCACGGAGCTCGTCCATTACGCGGTCGGAATCGGCTCCTGCGCCGTTCCGGGCGTGCCAGCCGGGCTCGACGAGCTCTGGCGCCGGCACGGCCGTCTTTCCTGGCCCCGGCTTGTCGATCCCGCGATCCGGCTCGCGCGGGACGGCGTCGTCATGCCTTCCGCCCACGCCGCCTGTCTCGCGATGCTCGAGCCCGTCATGACCATGCGCGAGGGTGGCGAGCTCTACGCACGGGAGGGCCGGCTGCTCGCGACCGGCGATCTGCTCGTCCAGCCCGGCCTGACACGCGCCCTCGAGCTCGTCGCCGCGGAGGGCGGCCGCTCGCTCTACGACGGATCGCTCGCGGGCTCGCTCCTGGCCCTCATGGAGGAGCGCGGCGGCCCCGTCACGCGCGCTGACCTCGAGGCGTACCGACCCCGATGGGTCGAGCCCGTCGAGGCGGCGTACGCGGGCACGCGGATCTTCACTCGCGGAGGCCTCGCCCGCCTGGCCGAGACACTCGAGCGTCTACCGACCGTACGGGGGCGTTCCCCGGCCGAGCGTGCCGTCTCGCTCGCGCAAACTCTCGCGGCGCCCGAGGGTGCGGGACATACGACGAACCTCGTCACGGTCGACCGGGAGGGAAACGCCTGCGCCCTCACGACGAGCTTGGGCCTCGGCTCGGGCGATTTCCTCCCGGGCCTCGACGTGCACCTGAACAGCATGCTCGGCGAGGTCGATCTGCTCGTCGGCCCGATCGAGCCCGGCGCTCGCATGGAGAGCATGATGGCGCCTCTCATCGCCGTCGACGCCGACGGTCTCGTGCTCGCGGCGGGAGCAGCGGGCGGAACGCGGCTCCGGAGCGCGCTCACGCAGGTTCTCGCAGGTGTGCTCGACGAGGGCCTGACACCCCGCCAGGCAGTCGAGAACCCGCGCCTTCATCCCGCCGGCTCAGTCGTTCACGTCGAGCCTGGGTTCGACGTGGATGCGCTCGACGCGCTCGAGCACGCAGGTTTCGAGGTCCGGCGCTGGGCCGCTCAACACCATTACTTCGGAGGCGTCAGCCTGATTGCGAGAACGGGTGCAGCTGCGGATCCGAGGCGAAGCGGCGCCGCAGAGCCACTTCGGTGATGTCCTCGTCGGCGAGCGACCATCCGAGGTACCCGCACTTCGGGCACCCCGGGTTCGTCTTCACCGTGCCCCGGCCCGCAGGCTTCACGTAGGCCGAGCCGCACGAGAGGCAATGCACCGTCACGACGAGCGTGAGTGAGTCCATATACACAATGTCGCTCGAAAGCCAGCGAAACTTGCGTTTCGCCAAATTCTTTACACACGCGGGCGCGGTTTTTCCACAGGTGGGGTGGAAGATCGGGCGGCCTCGACGTCGCAGGCGATCTGCGCGACCAGGTCCTCCTCGCTTTCGAACGACCGTTCATCACGGAGACGTTCCCAGAG
>JACCYG010000080.1 GCA_013696595.1 Actinomycetota bacterium
CTCCAGGTCTCGCCCTCGTCGGCAGAGGCGAACACCGAGCCGCCCTGCGTCCCGAGGTAGAGCCCGAATGGGTCGAGGCTGTCCGAGGCGAACCCCTCGCGCAGGACGCCGGTCCACGCTCGGTCCGGAAGCCCGCCTGTGCAAAGAGACCAGGTGGCGCCGCCGTCGCTCGTCGCGTAGACGCCGAGGCGGCCTCCGCTGGTCACGCGGTTCTCCGCTCCCTCCATCGGAATCGTGAAGGCCGTGTCTGGATCGCGCGGGTGAAGCGCAAGCCCAAAACCGAACGAGCTCGGAAGCCCGTTGCCGTCCAGGCGCTCCCAGGAATCGCCGGCGTCGTCCGAGCGGTACACGCCGCAGTGGTTCTGTTGCCAGAGACGATCGGATTGTGCGTTGTGAAGCAGGAGCTTGTGCACACACTGCCCGAGCTCAGGGTAGGGATCGGGCATGAAATCGGCCGCAGTCCCCTTGTTCGCCGGTGACCACGTCTCGCCGCCGTCATCGCTCCTGAAGACTCCGGCCGCCGAGATGCCTACGTACAGGCGGTCGCGGTTCGCAGCGTCGAGCTGGATCGAATGACAGCACATTCCGCCCGCCCCCGGGTTCCAGCGGTCGCGCGTGGGGTGGTTGACGATCCCGGAGACGGGGTCCCAGGTCTCCCCGCCGTCGATCGAGCGGAAGAGCACGCCGGGGGCGCCTCCGAGCCAGAGCGTCCCCGGCTCGTCTTCCCGTCCAGGCTCGACGTGCCAGGTTCGTTCGAGCTCGAGCCCCGACTCCTCGGGCAAGCCGAGGCCCTCGGGACGCTCCCAGCTTCCGCCGAGATTGTCCGACCGGTGCACGGTCGCCCCGTAGACCTCGTGGTTCGTGCAGGCATGAACGACGCCGTCGCGGCCGTCGAGGATCGCGTGGTACACAGACCATCCCTCGAGCACGGGATCCTTCAGCGTCCACCGCTCCCGCGCTTCGTCGCTCTCGAGGAAGAAGAGTCCCTTCTTCGTTCCGACGAGGACGACGACGGACATGAGCGTAGTTTTCCAGATCCAGAACGGCCGCTGGTCATCAGTTTGCGTTATAGAAGGGCATGGCGATCGACGAAGTCGCAGCTCCTACGGCTCCCAATCGGCGGCATGACTATCTCCCGATCGCCGAGCACGGCATCATCGGCGACCTCCACACGGTCGCCCTCGTCGGAAGCGACGGGACGATCGACTGGTACTGCTGCCCGAACTTCGACTCGCCGAGCGTCTTCGCGTCGATCCTAGACAAGGAGCGGGGCGGCTACTACCGGATCTCGCCCGCGAGAGAGGGGTGGACGCCGAAGCAGCTCTACTTCCCGGACACGAACGTCCTCATCACGCGCTTCCTCTCGCCTGAAGGTGTGGGAGAGCTCCAGGGCTTCATGCCGATCGCGCGTGACGGCGAGGAGCGCCATCGTCACCGCCTAATCCGCCGGGTCCTGTGTGTCCGGGGGGAGATGCGATTCCGCCTCGACCTCCAGCCGCGGTTCGACTACGGCCGGCAGGCGCACACGGTCGACCAGCACCAGCACGGCGTCGTTTTTCGCTCGCGGGGCCTCTGTCTCGCGCTCCAGACCACGACGACGATCGCCTGTGACGAAGACGGGGTGCACAGCGAGTTCACGCTGCGGGCTGGCGAGACCGTCACGTTCGTCCTCGAGAGCGTCGAGCCCGACTATGTCCCGCGCCCGTACTCCGAGGAGGAGACCCGCGACGCCTACGAGCGCACGATCGCGTACTGGCGCCGCTGGCTGGCCCAGTCGCGCTACCGCGGCCGCTGGCGCGAGATGGTCCACCGGTCCGCGCTCACGCTGAAGCTCCTGACCTTCCAGCCGACGGGAGCGATCGTCGCCGCGCCGACCACGAGCCTCCCGGAGCAAATCGGTGGCCCGAGGAACTGGGACTACCGCTTCACCTGGATCCGCGACGCCGCGTTCTCGCTGTACGCGCTCCTCCGCCTCGGCTTCACCGACGAGGCGGCCGCGTTCATGGGCTGGCTCACCGGCCGCTTCAAGGACCGGATGACCGGCGCCTCGGGGCCGCTCCAGATCATGTACGGGATCGACGGGCGCTCCGAGCTTCCCGAGGAGGTGCTGGACCACCTCGAGGGCTACATGGGCTCCGCTCCCGTGCGCATCGGAAACGACGCGGCCGACCAGCTTCAGCTCGACATCTACGGCGAGCTCATGGACTCGGTCTACCTCTACAACAAGTACGGGACCCCCGTCTACCACGACGCGTGGCAAGACCTCTGCCGCCTCGTCGAATGGGTCTCGGAGAACTGGGATCGGGCGGACGAAGGCATCTGGGAGACTCGCGGCGGGCGCAAGGACTTCACGTTCTCGCGCCTCATGTCGTGGGTTGCGGTCGAGCGGGCGATTCGGGTCGCGCGGCAGCGGGGCCTCCCGGCCGATCTCGGCCGGTGGATGGGGACGCGTGACGCAATTTACAACCAGATCATGGACCGCGGCTGGAACGACAAGCGCCAGGCCTTCGTCCAGCACTACGGCTCGGACGTCCTCGACGCGTCGCTTCTCCTCATGCCGCTCGTGAAGTTCATCGGGCCGACGGACCCGCGCTGGCTCTCCACGCTCGATGCGATGACGAAAGAGCTCGTCGCGGACAGCCTTGTCTATCGCTACAACGTGGAGGCCGCCCCCGACGGGGTCGAGGGTGACGAGGGCACGTTCTCGATCTGCTCCTTCTGGTTCGTCGAGGCACTCGCGCGGGCGGGCCGGTTGGACGAGGCGCGGCTCGCCTTCGAGAAGATGCTCACCTACGGGAACCACCTCGGGCTCTACGCGGAAGAGATCGGGCCGAGCGGGGAGCTCCTCGGCAACTTCCCACAGGCGTTCACCCACCTGGCCCTCATCAGCGCGGCCTTCAACCTCGATCGCCAGCTCGGCTAGCGTGGCGCCACTCTCGTACGCATGGCGCGCAGGGGGCGGCCGGGTTATGCTCGGCGACGCATGCGCGGCCTCCGGACGATCCTGTTTCTGGTCTATCTCGTGATCGGCTTCGTGGTCGCCACGAACCGAAACTACCTCGACAGCCTCGATTCCCTGCGCGAGGTCATCTCCGCGGTCCTGGCGGTCGTGCTCTGGCCGCTCGTGTTACTCGGAGTCAACCTCAACATCCGCGGCTAGCGCGGTCCGCGCTGCCGGGCTGCGCTAGTAAGTAACAGTCTGCTACTTGTCACCGCGCGGCCCGGATTCCTCGGCGGGATGGTGCCGGCCGTGATAGCTCACGAGCGTGCAAAGGAGGCCGGTCAAGCCGATCCCGGGCCCGACTTCGTAGAGGAGCCGCGCCTCGTTCGACCGCTCGGTGTCCAGGACGAGGCCTCCGACCGCGATCCAGACCGCGCAGCCGATCGCGGGGAGGAGAAGCGCGATCACGGTCCAGTCGTGCCACGGTCGCCGGCGCTTCTCCCAGTAGGCGTAGTCGATCGCCGCAAGGACGAGTGCCGAAGCGGCGGGGATGGCTGCGTAGAGCTCGCCCGAGGCGAGCACCACCCAGCCCGCGAGCAGGAAGACACTCGCGGTCAGGTACTTGGGCACGCGCTAGCGCGTCCGGGAGAAG
>JACCYG010000240.1 GCA_013696595.1 Actinomycetota bacterium
GGTTGCCGTCCGCACCGTCATTCTCGCCTGGTAGTTGCATTCCCTTCGTCGGCCCCCTTTGAGCTGAGGGTCGAACGTATTCCGCGGTCGTCAAGCGCTCGTGAAGCGCGCCCCAAGCCTCAGTAAAGAGGCGTGATGAAGCGGTAAAGCACCTAGGCCCGGAGAACGGCGCGGCGCGGGCCGGCGAGGAAGCCGGCTTCTACGAGGAGCGGCAACAGGCCCGTCTCGGTGACCGCCTCGCCGTCAAAGCGCTCGACGGCGAGGCGTTTCATTCCACTCGTGCGCACATGCTTGACGAGCGCGGCGAGCGCCTGGCGGAGCCACTCGTCCTCCGGATCGCGGAGCGGCGTCAGCGAACGGCCTCCGCGTTCGACGAAGAGCACGGCTTCGCCGCCGAGGAGGACGACGTACGCGCCCGCGACACGGGCTGCGCGGGCGCCCGCGCGCTTCGGCCACGAGATTGCGGCGCCGTACGGTTGCGCGGGGTCGGCCGCCGCAAGGACGAGCGGGGCGTCGGCATCCGTCTCGTCCCGTAGCCGCTCGACCGCGCCGGGGAGCGCGAACTGAGCGCCGCCAAGGCCTTCGACGAAATAGCCGCGACGGCAGACGCCGAGCGTCTCGAGCTTTCGCAGCTCCTGGTAGACACGCCCGTAACCGCCGGGGACGCCCTCGGCGCGAACGCCGTCGCGCGTCACGATCCCCTGCCGCTCGAGGAGCAGCTCGGCGAGCGCGCGCGTGTCCGGCTCGCCCGGGAAGAGGCGCGCCGTGGTCGTCCAGCGCCCCTGCGTCGCCGTGATGGCATTTGAGCGCTGGCGAGAGAACCGCCGCGGACGCCGTTCCGGGCGGGGCGCCGCGAAGCGACGCTCGGCGCGCAAGGGCTGCCAGGCGTCGTTCGTGACCTCACCGGCCCACACGAGATCCCAGAGCGCCGGGAGTGCGGCCTCCGCCTCGAGCCCGGTCTCGTGGAGGAGGTCGAACCAGAAGAGCGCGCCGCCCGAGAGAGCGCCGCGGATCCATTCGTGCTCGCGGCCGTCAGGCGGCGGCAAAGCCGCCGGGCGACCGAGGGCGGGAGCGTCCTCGCGAAAGACGAGCGCCACCCGCTCGAGGCCTGCGCCGACCCAGACGACCTCGCCCGAGGCGCAGAGTTGGTCGAGCTGCGCAGGCTGGTAGCCGGGCACGCGCCGTGGCAGCACATCGCTTTCCCAGAGGGCCACCGGGAGCGACACGCCCTGGAGCGGGACAAGCGCCTCGCGGAGCGTGGAACGCCGGCCGATCCCGTGCCACGCGGAGAGGAAGCGCGCGAGCGCCGGGGCTTCCACGGGCTCGACCTGCTTTCGCAGCGCAGCCAGGCTTGCGCGGCGCAGCCGCCGGAGGACGTCGGGGTCGCACCACTCCCGCTCGGTCCCGCCCGGGCGAAGCTCGCCGCGCACGAGGCGGCCCTCACGCTCGAGGCGTCCGAGCTCTTCCTCTGCGCGTTGGGCGCCGAGCCCGAAGCGGGCGGCTGCCTCGGCCGTCGTGAACGGCCCACGGCCTCGCGCGTAACGGACGAGCAGACCGGTAAGCGGGTCCTCTCCGCTCTCGAGGAAGACGTCCGGAAGGCCGGCGGGCGGCATGGCTCCGACCGCATCCCGGTAGCGGCCCGCGTCCTCGGCGGCGATCAGCCGGTCCTCGCCGCCGACGCGCACGCGAACGGCACGCCGCTCGTCCTCGAGCTCGCCCGCAAGGCCGACGTCGAACTCGCCCGCACGCAGGTCGCCGCGGCGCAGGAGCAGGTCGTGCAGCTGATCGGCCGAGTGCGGCGAGCCCCGAAGCTCTTCCTCGACGTGCGCGAGCGCGCTCGCGTCGAGGAGGTCTCTCAGCTCCTCCTGCCCGAGCAGCTCCCTCAGCAGGTCGCGGTCGAGCGCGAGCGCCTGCGCGCGCCGCTCGGCCATCGGCGTGTCGTCCTCGTACATGTACGTGGCGACGTAGTCGAAGAGGAGCGAGCTCGCGAAGGGCGAGGCGGTGGGCGTCTCCACGGAGACAAGGTCGAGACGCCGCGTCTGGAGATCGGAGAGAAGCTGTCGCAGCGCGGGAAGGTCGAAGACGTCTTGAAGGCACTCGCGGTAAGTCTCGAGAACGACCGGGAAATCCGCGTAGCGACGGGCAACCTGAAGGAGCGCCTGCGCCTTCAGGCGCTGCTGCCAGAGCGGCGTGCGCTGGCCTGGGCGGCGACGCGGGATCAGGAGCGCGCGCGCGGCGTTCTCGCGGAAGCGCGCGCCGAAGAGCGCCGTGCCCGCGAGCTCGGTGACGACGAGATCGTCCAGCTCGTCGGGTGCCACTATGAGATCGTCCGTCGGAGGTGGGCTCTCCGCGTCGGGCAGGTGCAGCGCGATGCCGTCGTCCGACCAGATCGAGTTCACCTCGAGACCGAGCGAGTCGCGCAGGCGCGCGGCCAGCGCGAGCGACCACGGCGCGTGCACACGCGCGCCGAACGGCGTGAGGATGCAGACACGCCAGTCGCCGATCTCGTCCCGGAAGCGCTCGATCACAACTGCCTTGTCCGAGGGGACAACACCCGTCGCCCCCTCCTGCTCACGCAGGAACGTCAGGAGGTTCGCGGCCGCGCGCTCGTCAAGCGAATGCTCCTCGCGCAGGCGGCGTGTGCCTTCCTCGTCGCCGAGCGCGACGAGCTCCCGAGCAGCGCGCCCGATCGCCGCGCCGAGCTCATAAGGCCGTCCCGCCCCTTCGCCCTTCCAGAACGGGACCGCTCCCGGAATCCCCGGCGCCGGGGACACGAG
>JACCYG010000095.1 GCA_013696595.1 Actinomycetota bacterium
GTGTAACCCCGGGATTTTTCCGCTCTTCCTCGTCGTTAGAGGAGGTGTAGGGGCCGGGCTTGCCCGGCCCGCTGACTGTCAGGAGGGCAAGATGGCAACCGAGCTGACCGAGACGAATTTCGAGACGGAAGTGCTTGCGAGCGAGCAACCGGTCATCGTCGATTTCTGGGCGGACTGGTGCGCTCCGTGCCGGATGGTCGCGCCGATCCTCGATCAGATCGCCTCGGAGCGCGCGGGCGACCTCCGCCTCGCGAAGGTGAACATCGACGAGCAGCCCAACCTCGCTCGGCGCTTCGGCGTCCAGAGCATCCCGACGATCGTGTTGTTCAAAGATGGTGAGCCCGCGGCGGCCACGCTCGGAGCGCAGCCCAAGCGAGCCCTCGAGAAGGCGTTGGGGTTGGCCGAGGCCTCGGCAGGGCCGGACACGTCCGCCCCTACGGCGCAGCTAAACGCAGCCGATTAGTCGTCCTCGCCGAGGAACGCCTCGAAAGCGGCATGCTTGCCGAGGTAGTCCTCGATCTGGCGGACGACGTCGGCGGCCCATGCGTCGACCCAGTCCTCGGAGAGACAGTCATCGATCAGATGCAGGCCGTGTTCGCTCATGTTGCCCTCGTCATCGGCACAGGGGCTATCGGCCGCATGGGCCGACCGGCCTACCCCTTTTCAGTGACTCGATGGATTCTCATACCATGAACTTGATGGAGCCCCAGACCGAGCCCACCCCGGAGGAGGAAGACGCGTCACTCGACCGTCGCGAGGAGGAGGACGCGCAGCGCTACCCGGGCCATGAGGATCCGGAAAAGGCCGTCGAGCCGGATTCGAAAGCGCGGTGAGGCACCAATCCGCGACGGTGCACGAGCTCGCGCGTGTCGAGCTTCTCGCAGGGCTACCCGGAGAGACCCTTACGAAGCTCGCCGAGCGAATGGAGCGCGAGGACGTCGCGCCCGGCAAGCGGGTCGTCGCTGAGGGCGAGGACGGCGGCCGGTTCTACATCGTCCTCACCGGCCTCCTGACCGCAGTCCAGGCCGACCGAGGCACGCGGAACGTCCTCCGCCCGGGCGATTACTTCGGCGAGGTGTCGCTCCTGATGAACCTGCCGCGGACGGCGACGGTGCAGGCGGTGACCCCGGCCACGGTCGCAAGCTGCGACCGCGCGACGTTCGACGAGCTCGTCCGCCCGCTCTTCACGTAGACGCGCGCCTCGCCCTCCCTGGGTCCTATCCCGGACGCGCCTGGGCCAGAACCGCGTCCGAGAGCGTCGGCCACGCGTCGAGCGCCCAATCGTCAAACTCCCGGTCGGTCAGGCATCCGCCCGCGAGGCCGGCCTCGGGATCGACCCACAGAAAGGTTCCCGATCCGCCGAAGTGCCCGAACGTTCGCAGCGAGTTGCGTGTGCCCGTGTAGTGCGGTGACTTGGCGTCGCGAAGCTCGAAGCCGAGGCCCCAGTCGCTCGGCTCCTGGCGACCAAAGCCCGGCAGGATGCCGATCAAACCGGGAAACGCGACGCTTGTCGCCTCCGTAAACGTCTCCCGCGCAATGAACGACGGAGCAAGCAGCTCGCGGCCGAACCGCAGGAGATCTCCGAGCGGACCAAACGCTTCCGACGCGGGCGATCCTTTCAGCTCCGTCTCGGTCAGCCCGAGCGGCGCGAGGATCGCTTCGTCCAGGTACTCGGCGAACGACATGCCCCCGCGCTCGGCGACAAACCGGCCAAGCTCCTCGTAACCCGTGTTCGAGTAGATCCGCCGGTCGCCGGGGCGCGCGATCGGTTCCGGCCCCTCGAACGGGAGCCCGGACGCGTGGGCGAGAAGGTGCCGGACGGTCGAGCCCGGCGGCCCGGCCGGCTCATCAAGGTCGACGACGCCTTCCTCCGCTGCGACGAGGACGGCGCTCGCGGTGAGGAGCTTCGTGACCGACGCCCACCGGAAGACGTGGTCCTCGTCACCGTGCGTCGCCACGACGCACTTCGCGTCGGCCACGCCGGCGGCAGCGTGCGCGGCTCCCCAATCGTCGATCTGCTCCAGGGCTCGCACGGGCGGCGATACTAAGCGCGATGGAGCGGCACCTGGTCTCGTCCGGTTCGCCCTACGAGCGCGTGGTCGGCTTCTCGCGAGCTGTTCGCGTCGGAGACCGCGTGGTTGTCGCAGGGACCGCCCCAGTCATGCCTGAAGGCGCGGAGCCTCCGCCCGACGCGTACGGGCAAGCCAAGCGGTGTCTCGAGATCATCGGCCGCGCGCTCGAGGAGGCAGGTTCGTCCCTCGCGGACGTCGTGCGGACACGCGTGTACCTCGTGCGAACGGATGACTTCGAGGAGGTCGGGCGCGCGCACGGCGAGTCGTTCTCGGAGACCAGGCCCGCGAACACGACGCTGACCGTGAAGGAGCTCGTCGACCCGCGCTGGCTCGTCGAGATCGAAGCCGAGGCCGTGGTCGGCTCCGGCTAGCGAGAAAACCCTGGTTTCTCGGTAAAGTTTCCCGATGGAGGAGCGGCAGAGCTTCCAGCTCTACCCCTCGTCGATCACCGGCGAGAGCTTCGCCGCGGGCGGGAGCGTCCTCGACCACAAGTACGGCCAGAGCGACCCGTTCACGCTCGGCGTCGAGGAGGAGTACATGCTCCTCGACCCGGACACGATGGACCTCGTCCAGCACATCGACACGGTACTGAGCGCGATCACCGAGGAGGAGTTCCAGGCGCGGATCGCGCCCGAGCTCATGCAGTCCGTGCTCGAGATCTCGACCCCGATCTGCCACAACGCCGGCGACGTGGACGCGGAGCTTCGGAAGCTTCGCTCCTACGTCACCCAGGTCGGCCGGGAGCAGGGTCTCCGCGTCGGCTCGGCCGGGACGCATCCCTTCAGCCTCTTCGAGCGCCAGCGCATCACCGCGCGCGACCGCTACCGCAATCTCGTCGATCAACTCCAGTACGTCGCGCGGCGCGAGCTCATCTTCGGGATGCACGTCCACGTGGCCGTCGACGGCGCCGAGAAGGCGATCAAGGTCCTGAACGCTCTCCTCGTTCATCTCGCCGATCTGCTCGCGCTCTCCGCGAGCTCACCGTTCTGGCGCGGCGAGCTGACAGGGCTCCACTCGACGCGCCAGATGGTGTTCGCCGCGTTTCCACGCTCGGGCGTGCCTCCGCGCTTCGCGAACTACAACGAGTACGCGGAAGTCGTCGGCCAGCTCGAGAAGACCGGCTGCATCGCGGACTACACCCACATCTGGTGGGATGTCCGTCCGCACCCCAAGTGGGGCACGATCGAGATGCGGGTGATGGACTCGGTCACGCGAATCGAGGACTCCGTCGCTCTCGCCGCCTACGTCCAGTCGCTCGTGAAGTGGTACTCCGACCGGTGCGACGCGGGCGAAGAGCTGCCTTCTTTCCACCGGATGCTCATCACCGAGAACAAGTGGCTCGCCGGGCGCTACGGCCTCGAGGCGCCCGTCATGGATCTCGTCACCGGACGAAGGAACCGCGTTCCCGTGGCCCAGCTCATTCGCCGGACGCTACGCGCGATCGAGCCCCACGCCCGAGAGCTCGGCTCCGACCGGGAGCTCGAGGGCATTCGCGAGATCATGAGCCGGGGGAACGGCGCCGACCGCCAGCGGCGGGTTTTCAACGCGAACCGCGACATCTACGAGGTCGTGCGCGAGATCGCCGACGCGACGGAACAGGTCGAGACGCCGGCAAAAGCCGCGTGATCGAGGTCGGTGAGCGCGCGCCGGACGCACAGGTCTGGCTTGCGCCAAACGAGCCCGTCCGGTTGCGCGACCTCGCAGGAGGCGGCGAATGGATCCTTCTTCTGTTCTATCTCTTCGACTGGTCGAGCACGTGAACGGACGAGATGCTCCTCCTGCGTGACAGGAGGTCGGAGCTCGAAGAGGCCGGCGTGAGCGCGTTCGGGATCTCACGCGACAGCGCCTGGTCACACGTGGCCTGGCGCGCGGCGCTCGATCTCGAGGTGCCCCTCCTCTCGGACTGGAACGGGGAGGCCGTGAGGGGCTTCGGCGTCGCGCAGGAC
>JACCYG010000108.1 GCA_013696595.1 Actinomycetota bacterium
GGTGTGGAGAGACTTCAAGCCGGGCGGCGGGAAGCCGGGTGAGGTCGAGGCAGAGGAGCTCGGAATTCCGGGGGTCACGGTCGAGCTTCGCGACGCCGACGGAAAGGCCGTCGAGTCGGCGAAAACGGAGGCCAACGGGACCTTCCGGTTCGGAAACGTCCCCGGAGGCGACTACCGCGTCGCGATCGGGGCGGCGACCTTTGCCAAACCGTTCGGCGGCGTGAGCTGGCTCGGCGAGAAGCTGATCACGCCGGCGATCCTGATCGCGTTTCTCTGGGCTTCCGCGGGGTTTGCGATGGTCGTGATCGGCGCCGGCCTGGCCGCCATACCGCGGGACACGCTCGAGGCCGCGCGCACCGACGGTGCGTCCGAGTGGCAAGTGTTTCGCCGCGTGACCGTCCCGCTTCTCGCACCGGTCCTGACCGTCGTGTTCGTGACGCAAATCATCGGCGTCCTCAAGGTCTTCGACATCGTCCTTGCGCTCGCGCCCGAGGCGAGCCGCGACAACGCGACCGTGATCGCGCTCGAGATGTGGCAGCGGTCGTTTGCCGGCGAGAACCGGTTCGGGTTCGGCAGCGCAATCTCGATCTTCCTCTTCGCCCTCTTCATCCCGTTCCTCATTCTCAACATCCGCCGCTTCAGGAGTGAGAACGCCTGATGGCCACCGCCGCAGCTGAAGCCCGCACTCAGCCGGTCGTCATCGAGGAGAGCCTGGCGGCGAAGGTCGTCCGTCTGCTGGCCAAGGCACCGGTTCATCTTGTGCTCATCTTCATTGGGCTCCTCTGGCTCGTGCCCACGCTCGGCCTGCTGTTCACTTCCCTCCTCTCCCCCGAGAACCTGACCGAGAAAGGTTGGTGGCAGGTCTTCGCCGAGCCGAGCCTCATAACCTTCGAGAACTACAGGAACCTCGTCGGCAACGAGGGAGTGGTCGACGCGCTCGTGACCACCGCGTGGATCACGGTCGGCGCGACGATTCTCCCGATCATCGTCGCCTCCCTCGCGGGCTACGCGTTCGCCTGGCTCGAGTTCCCCGGGCGAGATTGGGCGTTCCTCGCCGTGGTCGCCCTGTTGCTCGTCCCCGTTCAGATGGCGCTGATCCCGATCTTCCGGGAGTACAACCGCTTCGGCCTCTACGACACCATTCCGGGCCTCGTCCTCTTTCACACGGCGTTCGCGCTTCCGTTCGCGATCTTTCTCCTGCGCAACTTCTTCGCCGGGATCCCGAAGGATCTGATGGAGGCGGCGCGGATCGACGGCGCATCCGAGATCAAGATCTTCGCGCGCCTGATCCTGCCGCTCGGCCTGCCCGCGATCGCGTCCCTCGGGATCTTCCAGGTCCTCTTCGTCTGGAACGACCTCCTCGTCGGGCTCGTCCTCGCGCAGGACAACCAGCCGATCGCACCGGAGATCGCGTCCCAGCTGCGCCAGTTCGGCGCGAACCTCGAGGTGATCGCCCCGGCGTCGTTCTTCTCGGCGATCATCCCCCTCGCGATCTTCCTCGCCTTCCAGCGCTACTTCGTGCAGGGCCTCCTCGCCGGCTCTGTGAAGTAGGGGCGAGGCTTGCCTCGCCCGCTCCGCCGACCGCACCCCTCTTGATCCGCTGAGCGGCCGAGCGCTCGTCCAGGTCGTCCCGCACACCCATTGGGACCGGGAGTGGTATCTCCCCTTCCAGACCTTTCGCCTGCGCCTCGTCGAGCTCGTCGACCGCGTGCTCGACCTGCTCGAGGCGGACACTCGCTTCGTCTTCACGCTCGACGGCCAGACGGCCACAGTCGACGACTATCTGGAGATCCGGCCGCAGGCCGATCCGCGGATCCGTGCGCTCGTCGAGGAGGGGCGCCTCGCGATCGGGCCTTGGCAGATCCTCATGGACGAGTTCCTCGTCTCGGGCGAGTCGATCGTCCGGAACCTCGAGCGCGGCTGGCGGCGCGCAGAAGCGCTCGGCGGTGCGATGACGGTCGGCTACCTCCCGGACATGTTCGGGCACGTCGCACAGATGCCGCAGATTCTCCGGCGCGCGGGGATCGAGCACGCGGTCGTCTGGCGCGGGGTTCCGGCGAAGCTCGATTTCCACGCCTTCCGGTGGGAAGCGCCCGACGGATCGTCGGTCCGTGCCGAGTTCCTCCCGGACGGCTATGGCAACGCCGCCTACGTTTTGGCAGCCCCGGATCGGCTCGCGGAGGAGATCGAGGCCCTGCGCCAGGCGAGCGAGCCGTTCTTCGGCGACGACCCGCTCCTCGCGATGTACGGGACCGATCACACGGAGCCGCTCGCCGAGCTCGTCGAGCTCGTCGAGCGGGTGAACACTGGGCAGGACGCCTTCCGTCTCGAGCTGACGACGCTCGCCGACTACATTCGCTCGGTTCCGAACGGGCGACAGCTCGCGCTCTGGCGTGGGGAGATGCGGTCGAGCGCCCGCGCGAACATGCTCATGGGCGTCAACTCGGCGCGGATCGAGCTCAAGGCCGCGTGCGCCCGCGCCGAACGGGGCCTCGAGCGCTACGCGGAGCCCTTCCAGGCGCTCTACGGCGTGAGCTGGCCGGAGCGGTTCCTCGCTCTCGCCTGGGATCGTGTGATCAAGAACTCGGCCCACGACTCGATCTGCGGCTGCTCTCTCGACCCCGTGGAGGACCAGGTTCTCGTTCGCTATGCGGAAGCGGAGCAGATCGCGGACGGCCTCGTCCGGCAGGCCGCGACGCAGATCGCAGGGGCGGTGCCGCGCGGTGCGGTCGCGGTCCTGAACCCGTCGCCGCATGCGAGGACGGACGTCGTCGTGCTCGACGTGGCCGTTCCCGCGGAATGGAGCGACGTCGCCCTGCGCTCCCCCGACGGCTCGGACCTCGCCACGCAGGAGCTCTCGCGTTCCGAGCCGCTTCTCTCCACCGCTGAGATGCCCGGCTCGCGCATACCGCGAACGTTCTTGCGCGTGCACGGGCGCGAGCTCTTCGGCCATGTGCTCAACGGCTTCACGATCGACGAGGCGGAGAACGGGCCTCGCCTCACGTTCAGCGTCGGTGACGAACCGGATCCGCCGTGGCTCGATGTCGGAAGGCTACGGCGCGAGGTCGAGCTCGCCGCGCGTGCGGCGCCGGATGAGACGTGGGCTGTGCGCATCGTCGCTGCGCCGCGGCGGGTCCTTGCGGCCGCGGTGCCCGCGCCGGCGCTCGGCTGGTCGGCGGTCCGGCCTGTTCCCGGTCGTCACGTCGTCGCGGACGGTGTCGAGGTCTCTAAAGGCGCGATGCGAAACGGTCTCCTCGACGTCCAGGTCGAGCCCGCCGGAACCCTGCGCGTTCGTGGCGGCGGCGCCGATCTCGCCGCCGTCGCGAAGCTCGTCGACGGGGGAGACGCAGGCGACACCTACAACTACGCGCCGCCGGCGGCCGACACACTCGTCGAGGCACCGGAGGGCGTCTGCGTCGAGACGCTCGCCGGCGGACCGATCGTCGGGCGGCTGAGCATCGTGCGAACGTACGCCTGGCCGCGCTCGACGGATGAGGGATCGCGAACCAAAGAGACCGCGCCGGTCGAAGTCAAGACCGAGGTCGAGCTCCGAGCCGGCGAGCCGTTCCTCCGCTTCCGGTTCTCGTTCGAGAATCCGTGCAGGGACCACCGCCTACGTGCGCACATTCCTCTCGCCGTCCGCGCGGAGGGCTCTGCGGCCGAAGGCCAGTTCGCCGTCGTCGAGCGCGGGCTCGAGGCAGAGGGCGGCGCGGGCGAGGTCGCGCTGCCGACGTTTCCGGCGCGCGGCTTCGTCGACGCGGGCGGCGTCGCGGTGCTGCTCGAGCACGTCCTCGAGTACGAGGTGCTCGAAGGGAGGGAGCTCGCGTTGACGATTCTGCGCGCGACCGGGCTGATCAGCCGCAACACGAACCGCTTCCGCGCCGAGCCGGCGGGCCCGGAGATCGCGGTGCCGGGCGCGCAGGGTGGCGGGCCGCGGTCGGTTGCCTTCGCGCTCTTTCCCCATGCGCTCTCCTGGGTCGAGGCAGGCGTTCTCATGCAGATGGAGCGATACGCGCATCCGTTCGTCACGGTGAACGGAGCGGGGGAGGGAAACGAGCTCGACGCCGTTTCCGGGCTCGAGCTCGAGGGCGACGGGGTCGTCCTGTCCTCGCTTCGGCGTCGCGGCGACTGGCTCGAGGTCCGGCTGGTGTGTGAGTCGCCCAAGCCGGTGACGGCCACGCTCCGCGGCGGGTTTCGGGAATCGCGCGAGGTCGACCTCCTCGGGCGCCACGCTGGTCCTTCGCAGGCCGTCCAAACGGGCCTCGCCGTCGATTTGGCGCCGTGGGAGATCCGCACGCTCCAGCTGAAGCGATAGCGAGGGCGAACTAGAC
>JACCYG010000137.1 GCA_013696595.1 Actinomycetota bacterium
TTTCCGGGTGGCGCCGATGGTTGGCCACGTAAGGCACATCAGTTAGGCGGCGCGGCACGCCGAGCTCAATTCCGGGAGGAGACTTTCCCGCGTGACGCATCGCATCGCCGACAGCACCTCGCTTTCCGCCATCTCGGAGTCGCAGTCTCCCGGCTCACTTGACATTTCTCGCATCGGAAGGGAGGTGAACTACATGCTGAAGTATTTCGTTGCAGCTCAGTCGTTCGCGATGAACACGTACGACAACCTCCGGCACCGCCAGGAGGGTCAGACGATGGCCGAGTACGGCGTCGTCCTCGCCGTAATCACGATCGGTTGTGTCGCGGTCTTCGCGCTGCTTGCCGGTGGCATCACCGACGCACTCGACGCGGTCATCGGAAGGCTGAACCCGGCCGACCCGACCCCGGCCACGCCGTAACGCACAACCGTAGCCGCATCAGCATCGGGCGGGCCTTCCCACGAGGGCCCGCCCGCCGCCACCTCAACCGAAAGCCGCCGCCACATGATCAGCCGCAGAATTCGATCCGACGAGAAGGGACAGACTGCAACCGAGTTCGCGCTCGTGTTGCCCGTCTTCTGCGTGCTCCTCTTCGGAGTGATCCAGTTCGGGATTCTCTTCAAGAACTACGTGACGCTGACCGACGCCGTCCGCGCCGGCGCGCGCACCGCGGCGGTGAGTCGTCTCGAGGATCCGGATGAGCGGACTGGGGTGATCGAGGCCGCAGTGCGCCGGTCCGCGAGCGGCCTCGACGAGCCATGCTCGGTCGACACGGGACTCTGCGTCACCGTCAACGCGACCGCCTGGGAACACGGCGAGGACGTGACGGTCGAAGCGAAATACCCCTACGAGATCAACCTGCTCGGATTCGTCGCTGCAGAGGGGCACCTGACGAGCACGACCACGGAGCGTGTGGAATGAAGCTTTTCCGGAACGATCGAGGCCAGGCCGCTGTCCTGACCGTGCTCAGCCTGGCCGCCCTGCTCGGGATGGCGGCGCTCGTCCTCGATGTGGGCTCGTGGTTCCGCGAGCAGCGCGCGACGCAGGCCGCTGCAGACGCCTCCGCGCTCGCCGCCGCGCAGTCACTTCCGGGCGAGCCGGGAACGGCCGGCGCTCTCGCGGCCGAGTACGTGGGCAAGAACGGCGGCGGAGCCGAGACGATCACGTTCACCAGCAAGAACGTCTCCAACGACACGGTCACCGTCGAGGTCGAGCGACCCGCGCCCGGGTTCTTCGCCAAGGTCCTCGGGATCGATTCGGTCCAGGTCGGCGCAAAGGCAACGGCGCGTGCGTCGGGCCTCGAGAAGGCGAAGTGGGTCGCGCCGATCACCGTCAACATCAACCACCCGAAGTTGAACTGCGGCTCGACCGGGACGCCGCCCCGCCCCGTTCCGTGCTTCGGCCAGCCCACCCAGCTCGACCTGCTCAATCTCAAGGCGCCGAACGGCCCCGACGCCGCCGGCGCATTCGGCCTGATCAACCTCGACCGAGCAGATTCCGGCAGCGTCGGCGCCGACACGCTTTCCGACTGGATCACGCGCGGCTTCGACGGCTACATGGACATCGGCATCTATACCTCGGTTCCGTCGGCCAAGTTCAACGACTCGAAGTTCAAGACCGCGCTCAACGTGCGTACCGGCGATGTCCTTCTCTTCCCGATCTACACCAAGATCTTGGGTAGCGGCTCGAATGCCGAGTACGACGTTGTCGGCTGGGTCGGCTTCGAGGTGACCGATTACCAGGCGAACGGCAGCACGGGTTGGGTCCGGGGTTCCTTCACCGAGGTGACCTGGGAGGGAGTCCAGTCGGAGTCCGGCGAAGGGCTGAACTACGGCGTGCGCGCAATTCAGCTCGTCGAATAAGTCAAACGAGAAGAGAAGGAAAAACGACGCTCATGACCTATCGGCTCAGAAATATCCTGGTCGCCGTCGCACTAGCTCTCGTCGCCGCAATGATGACGAGCTATTACGTGACGAGCTACCAGCGTAACGTCCAGAAGGGCGAGAAGAACGTCGAGGTGTTCGTCGCGAAGAGCGACATCCCCGTCGGCACCTCCGGCGCGGATCTCGCGCAGAAGGGGCTGCTCGAGAAGTCCGAGATCGTCCGACGGACCGTGGTCCCGGGCGCGATCTCGAGCCCCGACCAGCTCGCCGATCTCATCGCCGTCCAGCCCGTCTACAAGGGCGAGCAGGTCTCGACACGTCGCTTCGCGACGCCGGCCGAGCGGGGCATCCGGGCCCAGATCAAGGGCACGATGCGGGCGATTCAGGTTCCGGGTGACTCGAACCAGCTTCTCTCTGGGACGCTTCGCCCCGGCGACCGCATCGACATTGTCGCGTCGATCAAGCTCGGCGGAGATGAGGACGCGTTCGCGACCAGGATCGTCCTGCGCGACATCCAGGTGCTGAAGGCCGCGGGCGGTGGGAACGGCAGCCAGAAGCTCGCCTCGTCCGAAGGCGGTCTGTCCGTCCTGCTCGCGGTGACGGACACGCAGGTGCAGAAGCTCTTCCACGTGATCAGGCACGGCGAGTGGTCGTTCGAGCTGCGCCCGCCCGTCAAGTCCAATGACAGCCCGGAGGCGGTCGCCTACGCCAGCTCGATCCTGACCGACGGCCTCAGCGGCGCCCAACTCGAGCGGATCCAGTCCGGAGGCACCCGATGAGCAACTCGAACACGACGGCGCGCGAGCGCGTCCGCATCTACGTCACCGGCTCGTGCGACGGGCTCGACCGGCTCCGAGACGGGCTCGCAAGCCATCCCGAGCTGGACTTCGTCGGCTGGAGCGAGCATGTGGCCGAAGCCACCGCCGCCCTCGCGGGCGGGCATCTCCAGGTCGTCGTCCACGGGACCCGCGAGACGGAGCTCCCGACGGCAGACCTGGCCGCGATCCGCGAGCAGACGCGCTCGCCGATCGTGATGCTCGCCTCCGGCGAGTCGTCGGCGCTGCTCGACGATGCGCTCGAGAGCGAGGGCGTCGCCGACGTGATCCTGCTCCCGCAGCTCACCGAGAACGTCGTCTTCGCGCTCCGCAAGGCGGCGCACGCGGGCCGCAGGCTCCACGCAGAGGGCGCTCACGCCCGCCACGGGCGAATCGTCACCGTCTTCTCGCCGAAGGGCGGGACGGGGAAGACCGTTACCGCGACGAACCTCGCCGCCTCCTACGCGAAGCACGAGAAGAAGCGGACGCTCCTCCTCGACCTCGATCTCCAGTTCGGCGACGCCGCGATCTTGCTCGGGATCGAGCCGGAGAAGACGATCTACGACCTCGTCACCGCTCCGGGAGAGCTCGACTCCGAGAAGCTCGCGGGTTACGTGACGACGCACACG
>JACCYG010000147.1 GCA_013696595.1 Actinomycetota bacterium
AGAGAGCTCGCCCGCGCGCGGCCCGCGATGGGCGCGGTCGCAGGCGCGGTCGGCCGCGTGCTCGCGGCCGGGCGGACCCCGGAGCTCCTGATCCAGGAGGCGCATGCGCTCGTCGAGGCGCGCGACCGTGCGGCTCACTCGATCGCCGTCCTCGTTCGTCCGGATATCGAGAACGGGACCGTCATGACGCACTCGGCGTCGGCGACCGTCCGCGAGGCGCTTCTCCACGCCCAACCCGGCCGCGTTGTGTGCACCGTCTCGGAGCCGCAGGCAGAGGGTCGTCCCTTCGCCGAGGACCTTACGAACGAGGGCCTCACAGTCGAGGTCGTCGCCGATGAGGACGCCGCACATGCTGTGACCACGGTCGACACGGTTCTTCTCGGCGCGGACAGCGTTTTTCGCGACGGCTCGCTCGTGAACAAGTCTGGTACGAGCGATCTTGCGAAAGCGGCGAACGAGGTTGGGGTGCCGGTCCTCGTTGCCTGCGAGACGTTCAAGCTGGCCCCGTCGGACCCAGAGGAGCCCGGCGAGGATGCGTTCGAGCTGACGCCGGCCGAGCAGATTGACCGCTACATCACCGAGGAAGGGGTGTTCCCACCCGACGAGATCGCGGCGCTCGTCGATAGAACGCCGTTCCTCCGCGACGGGTATGAGCTCCTCCGCGGCCAGCGGACTTAGAGCTCATTTCAGAATGACGACTCGTGGCCGGGGTCGTGATGGGGGGTGCGATGGAAGGACGCCGAGGACGCATCAGCGTGCCGCCCAGTGCGATCCCGGCGGCTCAGTGCTTCATTTCGAAAGGGGCTCTTAGTAGGGAACGACAACGCGCTCGGCGTTCGATCCTCGGCACTTTGGCCCGCCGTCTTCGGCGGGCCTTGTCCGTTTCGAGGCATTAACTACGGTCGGGTCGGCCGTAGGAAGCGGGTAAATACTTGGGTCGCGCGATCTTGGGGTAGCCGATAGCCAAGCCAACAGGGGAGGGCGCATGCCATTGACCTACGGCGTGTCTCTCCTATTAGCCGACCAGGTTCACGGTCGTGACCGTGACGACGACGGATAGGGCGAACCAGAGCAAGATCTGGTGATGACGGTGGCGACAGAAGCGCTGTGCGTAGAGCGTCGCGAGCGTGCCTAGGACGTCGATCCCGAAGTGGACGAGGTAATCGACCCAGTCGCTGCTCAAGTTATGGACGTCGACCATGAGAATGATTCTCATTCCATTACGATAGCCGAGTGAGGGCGAAGCGAGAAGAGGGCTCGACCGATCGGCTCCTCCGCGCGGCCGGCGTCCAGCCGACGCCGAAGCGGATCGCCGTCTTCGCAGAGCTGATGCGTGAGCCGGACGACGTCACAGCTCAGACCCTGCACGGCCGCCTACGGAAGCGCGGTGAACGTCTCGGACTCGCGACCGTCTACCGGACTCTGCAGACGTTTGCGGAAGCCGGTCTCGTAGACACGTTCAGCCACAACCCCGGTGAGGTCTGCTACCGACGCTGCGGCGACGAGCACCACCACCATCTGGTCTGCTCGCGGTGCCACCGGGTCGTCGAGGTCGCAGAGTGCGGGCTCGACGGCTGGCTCGCCCGTGTCTCCGCCAACCATGGATTCGTCGCGACCGGCCACCGGCTGGAGATCGACGGACTTTGCGGGGCCTGCCGGTAACGACCCGGCGCGCATAGGCCTTCCCGACGCCACCGCAGGTCAGGTCGAGCCCGCCGAGATCGTCACGAGCGAGGCAGGCACACGCGCGTTTCGTTCGACTGAGCGCAGAAATCGTTAGGAAACGCGAACCCCACGCGCGTGCCTCGGCGATACGATCACCTCGGGGAGGAGGCTGGGTCCACCTTAATCCGCGCGCGAGTAGAAAGAGGGTGGTTACCCGCGCGTGAACCTCGGAATAGCCGGGCGTCACGCGGGAACTTCGGCCTCGACAAGACCGATGGCCTCGAGCTTCGCGACGACGCGCTGGGCGCTTTCCTCGGGGCTCTCGTCCTCCGTCCGCAGAACGAGCTCGGGGTCTACCGGGGACTCATACGGGTCGGACACGCCCGTGAACTCCGCGATCTCTCCCGAGAACGCCTTCGCGTAGAGCCCCTTCACGTCACGCTCGGCACACGCCTCGACGGACGCATCGACGAAGATCTCGACGAACGGTCCGAATTCCTCGATCATCCCGCGTGCCTTGCGGCGCGTCTCCTCGTACGGCGAGATCGCTGAGACGAGCACCGCGGCGCCGTGCCGCGTCAGACGCGAGGCGACCCACCCGATTCGCTCGATGTTCGTATCGCGGTCTTCCTTCGAGAAACCGAGACCCTTCGAGAGGTGCGTCCGGACGACGTCGCCGTCGAGGTACTCGACCAGGCGCCCGCGCGCCTCGAGCGCAGGGCCGACGATGTTCGCAATCGTCGACTTGCCCGAGCCCGAGAGCCCGGTGAACCAGAGCGTGAAACCGGTCATTCGTTCCTTTCGATCGAGGTGGATGCTGCACTCCAGCTTGTCGAATCGTTGCGATCCGTGACGCGCTCGGTGTCGCGCATTCCCGGTAGGAACAGAAACGCGAGCGTCACGGCGGCGCCGAGAACTCCGGCGCCGACGAGCGTCTCGCGCGCACCGAACGCCTCGGCGATCGGTCCCGTGAGGGCGAAAGAGACGGGGATGAGGCCGATCGAGACCAGCCAGTCTAAAGACGAAACGCGCCCCAGGAGCCCACGCGGAACGCGCGTCTGCATGAGCGTCATCCAGACGACCATGCCCGCGGTCGTGCCGGCCCCGCGAACGACCGACGCGAGCATGAGCTGCCACAGCTCGGTCGCAATCCCCCACACGACGATGGGCAGCGAGGCGAGGGCCCAGGCGACGTACATGAATGTGATGTGGCGGCGGGGCACTTGCCACTGGCCCATCGCGATCGCCACCCCGATCGCTCCGAGACCGGCCGCCGCAAGAACGAGCCCGAAGTCCCCGGCCGTCCCGCCCAGATCGTTCTTCACGACAAAAGCCAGGAGTACCTGTTGCGGGCCGAAGGAGACCAGAAGAAAGATCGCCGCAGCAAGAAGCGTCCCCCAGAGCCACGTGTGCGCGCACACGAACCGGAATCCTTCGCCGACCTCTCGCAGGGCAGATCGTCCCGCACTCGAGTCGGTGAGAGCAAGCGGGCGCGGGCGCATTGCTAGGAGACACGCCGCAGACACTCCGAAGGAGGCTGCGTCGAGCAAAAACGCGCCGCCTGCTCCGATCCCCGCGACGAGAACGCCGCCGAGCGCCGGGCCGGCGAGCTGCGCGCCGAGCGGGCGCATCAACATGTCGAGCGAGTTCGCCTGAACGAGGTGATCCTGCGGGACGATGTCCGGCACGATCGCCTGAAAAGCGGGCGCGAAGAGCGCCTCACCCGCGCCATAGACGGCAACGAGGCCAAGGAGGTGCCAGAGCTCGAGCGTGTCCATCACGGCGAGCACACCGATGGCCGCGATGGCAACCCCACGGATGAGATCCGAGGCCACCATGAGTCGCCGGCGGTCGAAGCGATCGCTGAGGACGCCGCCCACGAGCAGGAAGATGAGCGTCGGCAGCGTCCACGCGATCCCGACCACGGAAAGGGCGGTCGGAGCGTTCGAGAGCTCGTACACCTGCCAGGCGATTGCGACGAGGTAGATCCCGTCGCCGAGAAGCGACACGGTGAGGCCGGTCCAGAGGAGGGCGAAGTCGCGGTTCCCGAGCGGACGGAGAACGCCGAGCCGCCCGGCGCGCGCCAGCGCGGCGGGCCGCGAAGTCACGGTGTCTTCTCTTTCGTTCATGGGGAGAAGCGTGGCGCCGCTCCGACGCTACCCAGGGACGGGTGAGGCTAGGTCCCGAGGCCGCCGAACACCGCGAACGGGTTCTGGGGAGCGACCTCCCAGACCATCTGGCCTCCGGGCTCGACCTCGACGCGCGCACCCTCCGGCGCTTCCGCCTCGAGCCGCTCGGCGAGCTCCCGCGCCTCGTCCTCGTTCACCGCGCCGACCAGGAGGTAGGTGTAACGCCTGACCACCGGAATGCCCTCGCCTTCGAGGCGCTCGGCGAACACGACCGTTTCGTCATGGCTCGAAAGCTCGACGCGGACCTCCCACTGGCCATATCCCGCGGCGAGCGATTCGTCCTCTTCGCGCTCCTGGAGTCGGTCGTGCTCGGCCTCCCACTCCTCGTCGGTTTGCGGCATTGGCATCGAAGCATCCTCCCAGCGCTGTTCGGCCGGGTGCCAGCGGGCGAGCTCGACGCGGCCGGCCGCCGGGTGACCGAGCTTGGCGAGCACCATCGACTCCACACGGCGCGCACGGTCTTCCGTGTCCGCGTAGAGGAAGACGCGCGGCCCGTCTCTGCTCACGATCACGCGCTCGCCGAGCGGTCGGCGCTCGCCGGCCTCGAGTCGGACTTCCCCGAGCCATTCGACGAGCTCTCGACTGCTCTCGTCGTCATCGAGCGCCACGATCAGTCGCCAGTCGTCAGCCACGGCGGCCATTCTGCCTGCCCGCAGGGGTCATCGCACACAAGTCGACCGGCGCGCCGACTGGAACGGCCGCCGTGTACCGCCCTCGAAAACGTCCTCCGGGCTGTGTAACCAGGGAGCAGGCCCCCGGGACGCCCCGCTGGCGCCGACGGCTACCAGAGCGACCGCAGCAGCTCCGCGACCTCGCTCGCCGTCGGTCGACGAGGGTTCATCCTCGCTCCCACGCGCTCCACTGTCTCCTCCGCGACGAGATCGAGCTCATCTCGCGGCACGCCGAGCTCGCGCAGCCGAGAAAAGCCCGCGAGTCCGGCAAGCTCCTCGATCCGCTCGGCCGCGTCACCCGCGCCCATCGCCGCGCCAAAACGCGCGATCGGTCCGGACGCAACCGGCTCATTGAAGCGAAGCGCGGCCGGGAGACAGACCGCGTTCAGCGCCCCGTGCGCGATCCCGTAGCGGCCGCCGAGGGCCTGGGCCATCGCGTGGCCGAGCCCGAGCCCCGCACCCGCGAGCGCAGCGCCCGCGTGCATCGCGCCCTCGAGGAGATCACGCCTGGCCGCACGATCGGCTCCGTCGGCAAGCACGTGCGGGAGCGTGCCCGCGATCGCCCCGGCACCCGCAAGGGCGTGAGCGTCAGCCTCGTCGTTCCGCCCCCTTACGTACAGCGCCTCGGCACAGTGGGCGAGCGCGTTCAACGCGGTGCCGCCGGTCTCTTCGCGCGGAAGCGTGAGCGTGAGCTCGGGCTCGTACACGATCCCGGCAGGTCGCGAGCCGCCCCCGCCCCCTTTGACGCCTCGCGCCTCGTCCCGGACGCCGAAACCCGTCGTCCACTCGGCACCCGAGTACGTCGTCGGAACGGAGACGACCCGGAGCCCCGTGCGAGCCGAGACGGCCTTCGCCGTGTCGATCGGGCTTCCGCCGCCGACCGCGAGAATCCCGTCGACAGCCGCGGCCGCCGCGACGGCGGCTTCGACGGAATCGCTCGGAACATGCGGGCGCACGCCGTCGAACAGACGGGTTGCCGGAAGGTCGAGCCTCGTCCAACGCGGCGTCGTGACGAGGAGCGGTCGCTCGATCCCAAGCTCCGCGAGCACGCCCGGAAGTCGGTGTAAACCCCAGCGAACGATGACGGCGAGAGGAGCGCTCCCGCCCAGCCTGGAGCGGGCGGGCGGGAGCGCTTTCCGACGCTAGACGAGCGAGGCGCCCAGGCGGTCGAAGGCGACCGCCTCGAGCTCGCTCATCCCGTGGCGCTGGGCAGCTTCCGCGAGCTCGTCCGAGATCTTCGGCGCAAGCCGAGCC